>NZ_JBEYFY010000037.1:0-66742 GCF_040703595.1 Streptomyces sp. NPDC007084 | reverse complement strand
CGCCTTGCAGCTGCACGCACCCTGCCCCGCTCGGCCCAGCCGACAAGGCGCCGCACTCCGGCGCCACCTGATCCAAACGACACGCCCTAGGTCCTCGTCTCCACCCAGGGGAGTAGTCCGCAGGTCATCGCTCATCCTCCGGGAGGCCCGGCAATCGGTACGAGGGCATGACGTCCCGCCCTCGCCGCGGCCCTAGATTTGAGGTCAAGCGGCGGGTGCAGCACTCGTCCCCCGAGGTCAAGCACCCGCCGCTGCCAACCACAACAGAAGCTCGGTCAGGAGAGGGACCATGGCCCAGACGGCACCGCGGACAGCGCTCCGCACGCAGGGACGCAGGGCGTACAGCGCGGCGTTCGGCACCCGCCGTCAGGGGCAGCGCCACCCCTTGGTGGCGACGGCGATGGTCCTTCCCCTGGCGGCCCTGCTCGTGGTCGTCTTCGGCGGCTGGGACGCAGTGGTCACACAGGCGTCGTCCGTGGGCGTGATGCTGAGGCGCTGAGCGGCGCTCCAGGCCCGGAAGAGCGGTCCGGGCGGGGACATCCGGCCATGAAACCCCGTGGGGACGGGGGTGCGGCGGACGGCACGAGGAATGCCCGCGTAGCTGGGGAGCTACGCGGGCATTCTTCATCTACGGCCCCGTGAACATCTACGGCCCCGTGAACCAGGCCTCCGCCTCACGCCGCTGCGACCCCCGCTCTCCGGTCAGGTGGACCCCGACTTCCAGACCTCCGCCGGGCCGCCCCGCGACGCCGGCATCCAGAACCCCGGTCAGGCAGCCCGCGGCCTCCGCCAGGCGCCCCTGCCGCTCCCGGTCCCCAGCCGCGTACGTACGCTCACCCGCAGTGCCGTACTACCTCAGGGGGAGCCGTGACCGTCGACAGCCTGGTGTCCGTGCTGGGCGGCAGTGCGCGGCGGGCGGTTCACCCGGGGGCCGGCGCGGGCTGTCCGTGCGCCGTCGGGGACGTGGTGCTGGCGGAGCGGGACGACGGCACCGTTGTCCGGCACGGGAGCGTGGTCGCCAAGGCGCATGCCGTGGGCACGGACCCCGTCGCCCTCGCCCGCCGGCTGTCCGTGGCCGCCGGGCTGCCCGGCATCCTCCTGCCCCCGCTGGCTGCCGCTGCCGCCGAGCCGTCCGGACGGCGGGTCACTCTCTGGCCGTACGGCAGTCCCGTCGATCCCGAGGACCCCGACGCGGCGCCCTGGGAGGAGGCCGCGACCCTGTTGGCGCGGCTGCACCGGGCGCCCGTTCCCTCCGGGACGCCGCCCATGCGGGGGCCGGTCAAGGCGGCCCGCGCGATCGCCCGCCTGCGCGCGGCCGGCCCGCACCCGGCCGCCGCGCCCGTGCTGCGGGCCTGGGCCGACCTGCCCGACTGGGCCCGGGATCAGGCGCCCATGCCGGCCGCCACCACGCTCTGCCACGGAGACCTGCACCTCGGGCAGCTCGTCCGGCATCCCGCGCCGGACGGCCCCTGGGTCCTCATCGACGTCGACGATCTCGGCGTCGGCGACCCCGCCTGGGACCTGGCCCGCCCGGCCGCCTGGTACGCCTGCGGACTGCTCCCGCCCGACGAATGGCTCCGCTTCCTGACCGCGTACCGACAGGCGGGCGGCCCGGCCGTCCCCGCCGAAGGCGATCCCTGGCCTGCCCTGGACGTCGCGGCCCGTGCCCTCACCGTGCAGACGGCCGCGCTGGCGATCGCCAAGTCCGTGGCGGCGGAGCGGCCGTTGGACGAGGTGCAGCAGGCCGTCGTGGACGCCTGTGCCCGAATGAGCGGCGAACCACCCGAGTTGGGGCAAGGTCGCGCGTCGTAGGGTGCAACCGACCGGAGCCGGGCAGTGTCTGTCCTGGCGGAAGCAGTACCGACCGGCGAGGAGTTGAGCCGAGCATGCAGTGTCCGAAGTGCCATGCGCCGATGCACACGTACAACCGCAATGGCGTCCAGATCGAGCAGTGCAGCGGCTGCCGCGGGATATTTCTCGACTACGGCGAGCTGGAGGCGCTGACGCGCGTGGAGTCGCAGTGGGCGCAGCCCGCGCCCCCGCCCGCCCCGGGCGCCTACCCCTCCGCGCCCGCGCCCGCCTGGGGCGCCCCGCAGCACGGCGGCCACGGTGGCGGCCACTACGGCGGTCACGGCGGCCACCGCCGGCACAAGAGCTTCGGCCACATGCTCTTCTCGTCCTGAACGACCTGAACGACCTGAACATCGTGAACGAACCGGCGGGGCCCCTCCATCAGGCAGGGGCCCCGCCGTCGTCCGCGCGGGCGATGGCGGGGCTGCCGGGCACGACGAAGCCCCCGACCGTACGAGACGGCCGGGGGCTTCGGCTGGTGCGCGATACTGGGATTGAACCAGTGACCTCTTCCGTGTCAGGGAAGCGCTCTCCCGCTGAGCTAATCGCGCAGGTCACGCGGCGAGAGCCACGCTTGCTGCTGATACTGCGTGCGCGATACTGGGATTGAACCAGTGACCTCTTCCGTGTCAGGGAAGCGCTCTCCCGCTGAGCTAATCGCGCGGGGATCCTCGCGGACCAGTGGACGATACTGGGATTGAACCAGTGACCTCTTCCGTGTCAGGGAAGCGCTCTCCCGCTGAGCTAATCGTCCTTGGAGGTGGAGACGGGATTTGAACCCGTGTAGACGGCTTTGCAGGCCGTTGCCTCGCCTCTCGGCCACTCCACCAGGAGTGCGGGGGTTCGGGAAGATCCCCCACTTTCCTGCGAGCGGACGACCAGGTTCGAACTGGCGACCTCAACCTTGGCAAGGTTGCGCTCTACCAACTGAGCTACGTCCGCTTGTCGTTTCCGTTCCGCTTGCGCGGCCCGGCGACGAGTTGAACTCTAGCGGATTCCGGGGCCAGCACAAAAACGCGTTTGTGCAGCGTGCTGCGCCCTGTCCGCCCGAGGACATGGTCAGGGCACCCGTGGGACACCCGCTCTAGACTCGGCTGCGTGCTCGACCTCGCTCCTCTCGCCCGCTTCGGCGGCCTCGTCGCGACCGGCCTCCTCGACGTCACCGGTGATCCCGCCGCCCTGGACTCGGCCGGCTTCTGGGCCGTCGCGGCCGACTTCGAGGGACGTCTGACCTGCGCCCGCTTCCGCGACGTACGCCGGGAGCCGGTGCCCGCGCCGGTGCCGGGGCGCTGGCGCGGGCCCGCCGCGGGTGACTGGACGTCGTCCCTCGACCGCGCCGCGTACACCGCGGGCGTACGCCGGATCCGCGAGCACATCGCGGCCGGCGAGGTCTATCAGGCGAACCTCTGCCGGGTGCTGTCCGCGCCCGTCCCGCCCGACGCGGACGTGGACGCGCTAACCGCCCTGCTCGCCCGCGGCAACCCTGCCCCGTATGCCGGAACGATCCGGCTCCCCGCGCACGGCGTCGAGATAGCCACCGCCTCCCCGGAACTCTTCCTGCGCCGTGCGGGCCGCGTGGTCGAGTCGGGGCCGATCAAGGGCACCGGACGCACCGAGGCGGACCTCCTGGAGAAGGACTACGCCGAGAACGTGATGATCGTGGACCTCGTCCGCAACGACATCGGGCAGGTCTGCGTCCCCGGCAGCGTGACCGTGCCGGACCTGTGCGTCGTCGAAAAGCACCCGGGGCTCGTGCACCTGGTGTCCACCGTCCACGGCGAACTGCGCGCGGACGCCGGCTGGCCGGAACTCCTCGACGCCGCCTTCCCGCCCGGCTCCGTCACCGGAGCGCCGAAGTCCAGCGCCCTGCGGATCATCGACACCCTGGAGACCACGCCGCGCGGCCCCTACTGCGGAGGCATCGGCTGGGTCGACGCCGACCGCGGCACCGGCGAGCTGGCCGTCGGCATCCGCACCTTCTGGATCGACCGCGCCGACGGCGCCCTGCGCTTCGGCACCGGAGCGGGCATCACCTGGGGTTCCGACCCCGAGGGGGAGTGGCGGGAGACCGAACTGAAAGCGTCCCGGCTGCTCGCGGTAGCGTCGGGAGAGTACGACGCGGGTGACGGGACCTCCCCGGCCTGAACCGGGTACGGGCCCCAGGTCCAGCCAGGTCCGGCCAGGTCCGGGCAGGGACACCACCATCCACCGGGCGACGACGCCACGCCGGACGACGGGTCCGGCACTCTCACGCTCATGCGAGGTAACCAGTGAAGCTTTGGCTCGACGGCGGGCTGCAGGACATTGACGCCGCCCGCGTCTCCGTCTTCGACCACGGACTGACCGTGGGTGACGGCATCTTCGAGACCGTCAAGGCCGTCCACGGCCGGCCGTTCGCGCTGACCCGCCACCTCGACCGGCTGGCCCGCTCCGCGCGCGGCCTCGGACTCCCCGAACCGGACGCCGACGAGGTGCGCCGCGCCTGCGCCGCCGTCCTCGACGCCAACCCGATGCCGCTCGGCCGGCTGCGCATCACCTACACCGGCGGCCACGGCCCCCTCGGTTCCGACCGCGGCGACCGGGGCCCGACCCTCGTCGTCGCGCTCGGCGCCTCCGACCCGCGCCCCGACTCCACCGCCGTCGTCACCGTTCCCTGGACCCGCAACGAACGCGGCGCCCTGACCGGTCTCAAGACCACCTCGTACGCCGAGAACGTCGTCGCCCTCGCCCGCGCCCGTGAACACGGCGCCTCCGAGGCGCTGTTCGCCAACACGGTGGGCCGGCTCTGCGAGGGCACCGGGTCGAACGTCTTCGTCGTCCTCGACGGCGAGATCCACACCCCGCCCGTCGCCTCCGGCTGCCTCGCCGGCATCACCCGCGCCCTCACCGTCGAGTGGACCGGCGCCCGCGAGACCGATCTGCCGCTGGACGTCCTGGACCGCGCCGACGAGGTCTTCCTGACCTCCACGCTGCGCGACGTCCAGGCCGTGCACCGGGTCGACGGACGTGAACTCCCGGGCGCGCCCGGCCCGGTGACCGCCAAGGCGATGCGGGTCTTCGACGAGCGCGCCGCCGACGACCTCGACCCCTGACCGGTCCACGGGCGGCCACCCGCTCCCGATCACGGCGCAATTCGGCTGACCTCGCCCGCCGCAGGGGGTACAACTCCTCTGATGACCACCACCCTGCGGCCGACCGAGCCGCTTCAGCTCGCCGAGAACGGCACGCGGTCCCGCCGCTACCAGGTGTGCGTCAACAGCCGCCCGGTCGGCGCGGTGCGGCTCGCGACGAGCCCCGGGCTCGGCCCGGCCTTCGCCACGATCCGCGACCTGCGCATCGACGAGCCCGACCGGGGGCGCGGCCGGGGCACCGTGGCCGCGCTGGCCGCCGAGGAGGTGGCGCGCGGCTGGGGCTGCCGGCAGGTCGAGGCGGTCGTGCCCGGCGACGCCCCGCGAGCGCTCGGACTGACCCGGGCGCTCGGGTACGTCCTGCGCAACCGCGCCATGGAGAAGCCCCTCGGCGCCGGTGTGCCCGCCCTGCCGCCGGGCAGCGTCGGCCGCCCGATGACCCGCGCCGAGTACGAGACCTGGGCCGCGGCGAACCGGCTCGAGTACGCCGGGGACTGGATCCGGCGCGGGGTGCCCGAGGCCGACGCCCTGGCCAAGGCGGACCGGGACTTCGCCCTCGCGCTGCCGCAGGGCCCCGACACCGCCGGCGCGCACCTGAGCGTGCTGGAGCACGACGGCGTCCCGGTCGGCGAACTGTGGCTCGGCCGCCGGGACGACCACGCCTTCGTCTACGACGTCGCCGTCCGCCCGGAACACCGGGGTCGCGGCCACGGCCGCACCCTGATGCTGCTCGCCGAGACCCAGGCCGTGGCCGCCGGCTTCCGTAGCCTCGCGCTCAACGTCTTCGCGGGAAACTCCCCGGCCGAGCGGCTCTACGAGTCCCTCGGCTATGGGACGACGGAGTACTTCCTCTACAAGGATCTGCTGTAGCCGACCGGGCCCCCCGTCGCGCGGAACGCCAAGTCGCCTGTTCTGTAACCCGGTTGGGTGCCGAGGCCGGGATGTCAGGCCTGACCGGCTACGGCGGCGGGCCTGTTCGGGCCTGTTCGGGCGGGAGTGTCAGGCCTGTTCGGCGAGGAGGCGGTCGGCGATCTCCTCGACGCGCTCGCGCAGCCCCTCCTGGCTCTTGCCACCGTCCAGCCGTTCACCGCCGATGACATACGTCGGAGTCCCCGTGACGCCGATCGCCTTGCCCTCGGCCTGGTCGGCGTCGACGATCAGGATGTGCCGGCCGTCGATCAGCGCGGTGTCGAACTCCTCGGCGTCCAGGCCGAGTTCCCGGGCGACCGAGACGAGCAGGGCCTCGCCGTCGCGGTCCAGCTCCGCCACCCGGCCGAGCACGGCCTCCACGTACGGCCAGGCGCTGCCCTGCTCGGCGGCCTCCTCGGCGGCCTGCGCCGCGGCGAACGCGTGCTTGTGCTTCTCCAGCGGGAAGTGCCGCAGCCGCAGCTCCAGCCGGTCGCCGTAGCGGGCGCGCAGGGCGCGGAGATCGGCGAGGGCGTCACGGCAGTCGGGGCACTGCAGCTCGCACCACACGTCCAGGACGACGGGGGCCGGGCGCGCGGAGGAGGCGGAGGAGTCGTTCATGGGCTCCAGTCTTCCAGCCCGGGCGGTGGGCGGACCAACCGGGACCTGGGGAGGAGGGCGTCCCTTAGATGTCCCCTAGATGTCCCTGAGGTTGGCTCGGAGCGTGGCCTCACGGGTGGGTGACGGTGCAGGATGGAAGGGACGAACCGCCCGCTCGACCGAGCCTGCCTGGAGGACCGGATGATTGCCGAGACCGTCTGTTCAGCCGTCTCCGTCGCCGGCCTCGGCATCGCCGCGGTGACGGCCTACCGCAAGCGTTTCCTGTCCGCGGCGCGGATCGCCGCGTACTCGCTGGTGCCGATAGGCCTGGTCATGACCGGTGTGGTCGGCTGGCTGGCGGACACCGCGTTCAGTCCGACGGCGTGGGCCGGCTTCGTGGTGCTCGGCGGCGCCTGGCTGCTATTCATGATCACCAAGGCCGTTGAGCGGCGTGGCGGCGGGACGCGCAAGGAGCGCAGAGCGGCGAAGGCGGCGGCGGAGCGTGACGCGGTGGCTCCGGCGGCCTCCGCTCCGTCACTGGGCCAGGCCTCGCGTCCGGCCGCCCGGCCGGCGGCGGCGCCCCGCGCCGAAGGCTCCGGCGACGACTTCAGCGACATCGAGGCGATTCTGAAGAAGCACGGCATCTGATCTGACGCGGCACGGCAGCCGGATCCGGCCGGCACACCGCGGCCAAGGCGGCTCACCGCCGACCTGCCACAAGATCACACACGAAGCGCACGGAACGTGCGGAACCGTTCAGGTTCGGGCACGCCCGTCACATGATCCAGCGAACTCCCGTATATTCCGTGCGTGTTGATCGCGCAGAGGGTGCCGCCTGCGTCATCATCGCCCGCGAGATGCTGGACACAACACCGAGCGACACCGCCGCCCCGTCCAAGGAGCGGCGAGGTTGTCTCTTCGCGCTCTCCCAGCCGCCACTGATGATCTTCCTTACAGTGATCGGCTGCCTGCTCCTCATGGCTTCGCTGCACGACCTGCTGCTGCTCTGAGCTGTACACGGAGCCCCTGGCGTCACCCGCCGAGGGCTCCGTCGGTCCGGCCCCTCCCGCGCGAGGCGGCCGGCGCGGGCCCCTCGCGACCGGCGGGTCAGCCCGCGGCCTCCTTGCGACGTGCCCGGTACGCGGCCACGTGGAGGCGGTTCCCGCAGGTCCGGCTGTCGCAGTAGCGGCGCGAGCGGTTGCGGGAGAGGTCGACGAAGGCGCGCCGGCAGTCCGGTGCCTCGCAGCGGCGCAGCCGCTCCTGCTCCCCGGCGACCACGAAGAAGGCCAGCGCCATCCCGCAGTCCGCCGCGAGATGGTCGGCCACCGAGGCGCCCGGCGCGAAGTAGTGGACATGCCAGTCGTAGCCGTCGTGGTCCGTCAGTCGGGGCGTGGTGCCCGCCGCGGCGACCAGCTCGTTGATGAGGGAGGCCGCGGTCCGCGGGTCGTCGGCCGCGAAGACCGCCGCGAACCGGCCGCGGATGTGGTGCACGGCGGCGAGATCGTCCGCCGACAGCACCCCCACATCGCTGATGTCGTGGTCGCGCACGAAATCGGCGAGCGACGGGACGTCCGCGAGTCCGTCGGCCGTCTCGCTCTCCGGCGCGGTGTTCACCAGATCCACCACGGCGTCGAGCGAGCACCGGGTGTCGTGGGTGATCAACACGATTCGCTCCCTGGCCTGGGGGCCGGGCGAGGCCGCCCGTCCGATGCTGGCCGATGGTAGTGCTTTCCGGCCGGACGGATGCGGGCGTGGGGCCCGTGAGGCCCCGGGAACGCACCGGCGCCGCCGCCGCGGACTTTCCGCGGCGCCGGCGCCGGTGTCATCCCTATGCGGTTGTCCAGGCCCGAGCCGTCTCCCCGAGTGGACGGCGCCGGGCGGCTCTGTGGGGACGCGTCAGCTCTCGGCCAGGATGTGTGAGAGCTCCGTGTCGAGGTCGAAGTGCCGGTGTTCCGTGCCCGGGGGCACGGCTGCGTCCGTTCGCTTCAGGAAGGATTCCAGGGCCCTCGCTGGGGCTTCGAGCAGGGCTTCACCCTCGGGGGAGCTGAGGGCGATGCATACGACGCCCTGGCCGTGGCTACGGGACGGCCAGACTCGGACGTCGCCGGTACCGGTGGGCCGGTGCAGGCCCTCGGCAAGGAGGTCGCGGGCGAACACCCACTCGACGGTTTCCTCGGCTCCGGTGTGGAAGGTGGCGTGCACGGCGTAGGGATCGGCCGTGTCATACCGCAGTCCTGCGGGTACAGGCAGTGAGGACTCGCTCGACACAACGAGGCGCAGGTGCAGCTCGCAGCTGACCGTGGTGTTCATAAGCGCCAGGGCCTTTCGCTCAGTGTGCGCTCGGGGATTCGCACGTCGGCGAAATCGACATGCCACCTACGGTGCCGTTGTAAACCCCTTCGAGGGTTTTGCGTGTCTTTATGTAACTCATCCGGCCGAGGGCGCCTTCGCCGGATAGGGCCATTCCGGTGACCGGTTTCTCTCGGGTAGGGTTTGGTCGTATGAATACGGGGAGTGACGAGCCGGGCAAGGTCGCCATGGCGGACGACGAGTCGGAGAGTGAGCGAGCGCTCGGTTCGCGGGCGCCGGAATTCATCAGGGCGCGGCGCGCGCTGCACGTGAGCTGGCAGGTCGGCGTTTTCGTCGTGGGGCTCGCGGTGGTCGCGGCGGGCGTGATCATGCTCCCGCTGCCGGGCCCCGGCTGGCTGGTGATCTTCGGCGGTATGGCGATCTGGGCGACCGAGTTCGTCTGGGCGCAGCTCGTGCTCCGCTGGACGAAACGCAAGGTCACGGAGGCGGCACAGCGCGCGCTCGACCCCAAGGTCCGGCGTCGCAACATCATCCTGACCACGGTCGGCCTGGTGATCGTGGCCGTCCTCGTCGGCGTCTACGTCTGGAAGTTCGGCTTCGAGATGCCCTGGAACATCACGGAGTGACCGGGCGGGACCGGCCCCTCGGCGGGCCGCTCACGCCGGTCGAGGCCACCCGCTGACATGGGGTAATGTTCTCTCTGCGCCCGGGCGATTAGCTCAGCGGGAGAGCGCTTCGTTCACACCGAAGAGGTCACTGGTTCGAACCCAGTATCGCCCACTTGTACGAAACGGCTCCGGTCCACGTCATCGTGGACCGGAGCCGTTCTCGTTGTCACCACGGGCCCCCGTGCCGGCCTGCCGAGGTCGAGCGGCACGGGGGCCCGTGTCGGCCTACGGAGGTCGGGCGCGCCCCGGGCCGCTTTCCCGCCGGGTCGCCGCCCCTCACGCTCCGTTCCGTGGCGCGTCTCCGACGGCCGCGGCGTCGTACGTTTTCGGCCGCGCGTCCCTCCCGCCTCACCTTGCGAAACGTGTTCGACCAGTCGATCGTGTGCGCCCACCTGTGCGTCTCTCTCCTGGATGCCGACCTCGCCGTAGGGGCCTGAGTGCCAGGTCGTCGTCGGCGTCGGCGAGATGCGGAAGGTGACGGTCCGTTACCTGAGGCGGGGTCGGATGAGGGTGATCGAGGTGACCGGCGGGGTGTGGCCCGGTACTTCGGGGGATGGGGGGAGTTTCCGGCGGGCGAGTGAAGTGGACTTCCAGGATTATGTGGACTTCTGAGGGAAGTTCTTGTGCCCGGCCATGGAACGAAATCCGGGCGCGCATTTCGGAACGCCGGCTGATTTTCTGCGGAAATACGACAAGAGCCGGAGCCGGTTCGCGCTCAAGTCGCGGATAAGGGCAGGAAATAGCAATCCGCTCGGAAATCGTTGAGCCGAAGTCGTGGGGGAGTGGTCGCGCCGGACGGGAAAGGGACCGGTATTCCGGTTCGATCCAACGCCGTGTCACTTGTCTTCGGTGGGGCGGCGCTTGGGGCCGGGTGAGCCCCGAGTGGGGGAGGGGGCGAGCGGGAGTCGTCGCGTCGGCGCGTACTCAAGGGGATGCGCCCCGTGTTCGTCAAGCACCCCGCGTGCGGCGCGCCGTGAGATGCGTCCGGACGGCCGTGGCGGCGAAATGTGAAGAGGGGCGGAGAGAAGTCGTACGTTCTCTCCCCGCCCCTGGTCGACGCATGGTCTCCGGACGTCGGTGCCGGACGCGGCGGTCGCCCGGTGTGCCCGTCTCATTACCGGAGACATCCCGCTGAATTCCGGTAAAGGGCCCGAAACCGTTCACCCTCGGCGGCCGCCGGTCAGTCCATCCGTCCCAGCACGTCCCGCACCCGGCGCGCGTCGCGGATCCGCTGCTCGTACGTGGCACCCAGGGCCAGCAGCAGCACACCGGCGAGCGCGGGCAGCACCCAGCGGGGGAGCGCCCCGACCATCTGCACGATGTACGGCGCCAGTTCGTGCAGCGCGTCCAGCGTGAGCACGGCGCCGCCCAGCAGCAGCGGCGCCTGGAGGCGGTGCCGGGCGCCCAGCAGCGTCACGGCCAGCGCCGCCGCACCGAGCAGCAGGGGACGCAGCGGCCGCGGGTCGGCCCACGCGGCCAGCAGGCTCGGGAAGAGCGTCAGGCACAGGCCCGGCGCGAACGCCGTCCACGACGACACCGCCGGGTCCTCGCGGCGCCGGTACGCGCCCACCAGCAGCGCCGGGACCGACACCGGCAGCGTGTACGCCTCCGGGGACGCCACGCCCCAGGCCGCCAGCCGCACCCAGGCGGCCAGCACGAACAGGACGGCGGCCGCATATCCCGCCGCGCGCCGGTCCTCCCGTACCGCCGTGCCCGCCGTGATGGCGGCGCACAGCGCGAGGACGGTCGCCAGCATCGGCGGGTCCGTGACGGTGAGCGCGATGGCGAAGAGTCCCGCGACGGCTCCGGCGATCTCGGCCGACACCGTCGTCGGCACGTCGGTGAGGCGCGCCGCCAGCAGGGCCGCCGCGACGGGGACCACGAGCACGAGCAGGGCCGTGTGCTGGGGCTGCCAGCCGAAGGCCGCGCCCGCCGCGCAGGCCAGGGCGGTGGTGTAGCCGAGGGCGGCGGGCGTTCCGGCCGGGCCGAGACCGGGCTGCCGGGCGACGGCCGCGAACAGGACGGTCAGCGAGGCGAACACGGTCAGCGTGGCGGTCTCGGAGGCGAGCGCCAGGAACGAGAGGTCGACGGAGGTGACCAGCGCCAGGACCACCGCCGCCGGCGAAAGACGCGGGCGACGGGCGTACCCGAGCAGCACGGCCACCGTCAGGCCGTGGACGGACAGGCCGGCCGCGTAAGGGAGTTCGAGCGCGGCCGGGAGGACGAGCGCCGTCGACCAGGAGAGGAGCAGAGCGCCCGTCCGGGCCGCGGTGCGCCAGGCGGTGGAGCGGACGACCGCCACCAGGACCGCCGCGACGAGGGCGAGGACGAGCGGTGCCGGGGCCGCGTCCGGGGGCCAGGGTAGGCCACGCGTCACCGCGTCCCGCGCGGTCGCCGGGGCACCGGACCACACCGAGCCCACCCGGGCGAGCGGTCCCACGAGCGCGACCACGACCGTGGGCAGCGCCCACACCACGGCGAGCGCCTGCACGGAGCCGGAGGCGGCGGCGATCCCACGGCGCACCGGCTCGGGTACGGCGGGCCGTACCGCCGCCAACAGGGCCAGCCCGCACAGCAGATGGCCGACAACGGTCCACTCGCCGGGCAGGACGGTCCGCAGCACACCGCCGAACGCGACGACCGTGATCAGTCCGCCGGCCGTGGCGGTCACGGTCGCGACGCCCGGCCTCGCCGCCGCCCACGCCGCCGTGAGCGCGATCGAGGCGGCGAGCAACAGCAGCGCGCCCGCCCGTGCGGCGGCGCTCGGACCGGCGGCCGTCCAGGACAGCCAGCAGGCGGCGAAGACACCCCAGCCGCCCAGACCGAACGCGCCGACGGCCGCGACGACCCGGACCGGTGTCCGCGCCGCCCGCAGCGCGATCACGGCGTCGAACGCGGCCGTCACCAGCAGGGCCGCCGTGATGGCGTGCGCCCCCGCGCCGACGGCCGCCGCCCAGAGGACGAGCGGGAACTGAGCGGCGACCACGGCGGCCGGAAGCGGCAGCCGCAGCCCGAAGCCCGCCCGAGTCCCGGGGGCGCCGTTCCCGGCACCGGACTTCGTGGGGGACGGCTGCCCGCCGCCCGCCCCGCCCGGCGCCTGGGCCCCCGCCCCGCCCGGCATCCGGGTCCCCGCCCCGCCCGGCATCCGATTCCCCGCCCCGCCCGGCATCCGGGTCCCCGCCCCGCCCGGCATCCGGTTCCCCGCGCCGCCCGGCATCCGGTTCCCCGCGCCGACCGTGAGCCCGTAAGCGGTCCAGCCCGTCGCCAGGAGCCACGAGGCGAGTGCCGCGTAGCCGACGGCGTCGGTGTCCGGGAGCGCGACCGTGTGCAGCGCGTACGCGTCCAGAACCGTCAGGACGAGGCCGAGTCCCGCCAGTGACTCGGCGGTCGACCGCAGGCCCCGCCGCAGCAGGGTCACCGGCGCCCCGAGCGCGGCCAGCGTCACCGCGCCGAGCACCGCCGACCGGCCGGCGATCCCCAGATGCCCCCAGCTCACCAGCGTGAACGCGATGGCGGCCACGGTGAGCAGGATGCCGCCGAGGACCAGGAGGACGTTCTGCACACCGGGTGCCGTGGCCTCGGGGTCACGCGGCCGAGGAGCCGCGGGCGCGGGCAGGGCGGGGCGCTGCTGGAGCACGTGGACCAGCCAGGCGCGACGGTGCAGCAACACGGCCCGTCGGGCGTCCAGTTGACGCAGCTCGGCGTCCAGGAGCCGCAGCTCCTCGGCCGGGGGCGGGATAGGGGTCATGCCTCGGAGTGTGGTTCCGGCCAGGTGGCCTGGACATGAGTGCGCGTACTCACGCCGTACTCAGGTCCGCCGAGAGGTGCCTGGGCACCGGAACCGGGCCGCCCCGGAGAGGGGGTCCAACTCGGCTCCGTACAGCGGGACATGGACCCGGGGCGGTCGTGGGCACACTCGTTCCATGGACTGGAGTCACTACC
Organism: Streptomyces sp. NPDC007084; assembly: GCF_040703595.1. NCBI lineage: Bacteria > Bacillati > Actinomycetota > Actinomycetes > Kitasatosporales > Streptomycetaceae > Streptomyces > Streptomyces sp. NPDC007084. Next base: position 53,337 of record NZ_JBEYFY010000037.1, on the reverse strand, counting down.
GCTTCCACACCGAGTGGGACCTGCCCGCGACCCCCACGGCCGTCTACGCCGCCCTGGAGCAGGCCGAGAACTACCCGCGCTGGTGGCCCCAGGTGCGCGAGGTGACGCCCGTCGACGACCGCAGCGGCGTCATCCGGATCCGCTCCACCCTGCCGTACGACATCACCTTCACCGCCCGCGAGGCGCGCAGGGACCCGGCGGCCGGCGTGCTGGAGATCGCCATGACCGGTGACCTGGACGGCTGGGCGCGCTGGACCCTCGACGCGACCGGGCCAGGAACCCGCGCCCCGTACGACCACGCGACCGGGCCGGGAACCCGCGCCCGCTACGACCAGGAAGTGCGGGTGACCACGGCGCTCCTGCGCCGCCTGGCCGTGCCCGGACGGCCCTTCTTCCGAGCCAACCACGCCCTGATGATGCGCGCCGGACGACGCGGACTGAGGGCCTACCTCGAAGCGGTTTGAACCACACCCGCCGGGACCTGTATGGTTCAGTGCGTTCCCGGGCGATTAGCTCAGTGGGAGAGCGCTTCGTTCACACCGAAGAGGTCACTGGTTCGAACCCAGTATCGCCCACCCGGAAAAGACCGGTCCGTCGTCGACGGACCGGTCTTTCGTTGTGCTCACCCGCTCACCCGCTCACACCGCCGCCGGTCAGCCCTTCCGGGCTTCCCGCGCTCTGCGTGGCCGCTCAGGCCGCCGCCGGGAGGTCCGGGCGCAGCGGCCACGCCGGGTCCACAGCCTCGGGGGAACCGCTGCGCGCGAACCACGCCTGGAGCCCGCGCGCCTGCGCCGCGTGCCACACCGCCTGGAGCGTGTGCAGCTCGGCCGGCGACAGCCGCTCCAGCCGCGAGGCGAACCGCCGCCCCACCGCTCTGACCAGCTCCAGCGAGGCCAGCGCGTCCGCCGCCGCGTCGTGCGCGCCCTCCAGCGCCACGTCGTAGTGGGCGCACAGGTCGGTCAGGGTGCGGCGGCCCTTGCGGTACCGGTCCAGATGCTTGTCCAGCACCCGGGGATCGAGCACCCGCAACGCCCTCGGCTCCAGCCAGCGGTCCAGCGGCGACGCCCGGTGCCGGCGCAACTCCCGGTCCAGGAGCGTCAGATCGAACGGAGCGTTCATCACCACGAGCGGGCGGCCCGCCGCGGCCTGCTCGCCCAGCTCGCGGGCTATCTCCTCCATCACGGGCGACGGCCAGCGGCCGTTGCGCCGCAGATGCTCGTCCGTGAGCCCGTGCACCGCCGTCGCCTCCGCGGGCACCGGCACTCCCGGGTTCACCAGCCAACGGGTCACCCTGGGGCGGGAACCCGCGGCGTCCTGGACGACGACGGCGGCCGACACGATCCGGTCGGTCTCCACGTCCACGCCCGTCGTCTCCGTGTCGAACGCGGCCAAAGGGCCCTCGTACCAGCACGTCATACCAACACAACTCCTCGTTCACCCACGGCAGATGACGCACCGTCTTCTGCCCGTTTGGTGATACCCGGGCTGTTTGCGCCGTACGCCGGAAGGAGACAACACAGGTACGGGTCTTTGCAGTTCAGCGACCCGAAGCGCGGACACACCAAGCCTGGAAGGCTGTTGCACTCATGGCACTCGCGCAGCCCGAGCGGGGCGGGCTGCTGCCCCAGCGGACGGCACCCCATCGCGGCTCACTCGCCACCACCGCCTGCATGGAGACACTCCAAGTGGGCTATCTGCACGCCGTAGCGGCGGCGGCCGGCTGCTCGCTGTCCCAGCCGTTCCCCGACAACGGCATCGACTGGCACGTCAGCCACAGCGCCCCCGGGCACACGGTCGACGACGAGGTCACCATCAAGGTGCAGCTCAAGTGCACCTACCAGATCCCGCCCGGCCCACCGGGACCCGCGTTCTCCTTCACGCTCGACAACGCCCACCTGGCGAAGCTCGCGCGCACCCCGGTCTCGGTGCACAAGATCCTCGTGGTGATGCTCGTGCCCCGGTCCCAGGACGACTGGCTGCGCGCCGGCCACGACCGGCTCGACCTGCGGCACTGCTGCTACTGGATCAACCTCGCCGGGCACGCCGTCACCGGCCGGCACCGGACCACCGTCCGCATCCCGACGGCCCGGATCTTCGACGACCGAGCCCTCTGCGAGATCATGACGAGGGTCGGGACGGGAGGCAGACCATGACACACCGCCCGGCACACCGTCCGGCAGACGAGCCCCCGCGCCCGGCCAGGGCACACCCGGCCGAGACCCTGTGGAGCGACCCGCCGGACCCCGGCCGGGTCGACCCCGCCGTCCTCGGCGCACTCCTGGAACGGCACGGCTGGCAGCGGTGCGGCGGAGCGCCCGGCCGGTACGGACGATGGACACCACCAGGGCCCGGGGGCGGCGGCACCAGCCTGCTGGTGCCGGAGAACCGGGCCTTCCCCGACAGCGACGACCTGCTCGGCGAGGCACTCGTCGCGCTGGGACGCAGCGGCGCGCCCTGTGCCCGCGACGTGCTGCTCGCCCTCGCCGTCCCCAGCGACGAGATCCGCTGGTGGCGCGACGTACCCACCGGGCCCGCCGGCGCCACGCCCTGGACCGTCGCGGAACACCTGCGCGGGGCCGCCCGGCAGACGCTCCTCGCCGCCGCGCTCGCCACCCGCGCCCGGGCCGGCTACCACGGCGCCCGGCACCGCAGGTCCGCCGCGGCCTCCCTGGACGGCGTCCTGGTCGGTGCCGAACCGGGCGGCCGGCGCCTGACCGCGTTCGTGCCCGCCGCCACCGGGCGGCCGCTCGCCGTCCGCCTTCACGAAGCGCTCCACGCCGCCCGCGAGGCGATCGACTACCAGCGGGCCACCGGCGGCATGGACGCCTTCGACGCGGCCGTCGAGGCGGGCGTCAGCCACGAACTCACCCAGGCCTTGGTGGCTCTCGTACGGGGGACCGAGGGCGCGCGGATCGCCGTCGAGTGGTCACCCGCCGTAGGCGCACCGCAGGGCGGCGCCAACCCCGCCGGCCCCGCTCCCGCCGAGCCCGTCGAGTTCTCGCCCGGCGACCTGCCCGTGCTGCGCGAGGCCGGAGCCCGGTATCTGCGCGAGGAGCCGTCCGTCCCGGTGCGCATCACCGCGGACGTGGTCAGGATGCGCCGCTCGGGACCGCGCGGCGCGGGCACGGTACGGCTGCGGGTCATCGCCGGCGCGGAGGTCCCGCACGTACGGGCCGCCCTCGACGAGGAGGCCTACCGGACGGCGGGCCGGGCCCATCTGGCCGGGCTGCCGCTGCGCGTGCACGGACGGCTGGAGAGCCGCGGCGGCTTCCGCCTGCTCACCGACGCCTCCGGGGTCACCCCCGTCCAGGTGGACGATGCCGAGCGGGACCGCCTGATGAAGTCGGGGCAGGAGCCGGCGGAGACGGCGGCCTTCTTCGAAGAGGCGTGCGGAGAGGGCTGAGGAGACCCGGGCCGGGGAGAGAAGGGCCGTTCGCTGTTCGGCGTTCGCTGTTTGACGTTCGCCGGACGCCGGACGTAAGCCGCTGGTCCGGACGCCGGACGCCGGTTGCCGATCCGGTCGCCGCTCGCCGGGACTGCGGGCCCCTGCGAGGACCGCGGAGCCCACCGGGCCGGGCGTCGGGCGGGGGCTCGGGCCGGGCGCGCGCGGGCTGTCCACAACCCTTTCGCGGAGGGGCCCCCGGGCTCGGTAGGATTCGGGGCATTGCCATGCCATGCCGTATGTGGTGTGGAGTCGCCTTCAGTCAGGAGAGTCCGGTGTCAGAGGTCCGTGTGATCATCCAACGCGATTCCGAGCGGGAAGAGCGCGTGGTGACGACGGGCACTACGGCCGCCGAGCTGTTCGCCGGCCGGCGCACCATCATCGCCGCCCGCGTGGCCGGCGAGCTGAAGGACCTCGCCTACGAGGTGAGGGACGGCGAGGAGATCGAGCCCGTCGAGATCTCCTCCGAGGACGGCCTGAACATCCTGCGCCACTCCACCGCGCACGTCATGGCCCAGGCCGTGCAGGAGCTGTTCCCCGAGGCCAAGCTCGGCATCGGGCCGCCGGTCAAGGACGGCTTCTACTACGACTTCGACGTCGAGAAGCCCTTCACCCCGGAGGACCTCAAGGCCGTCGAGAAGAAGATGCAGGAGATCCAGAAGCGCGGCCAGCGCTTCTCCCGCCGCGTCGTCACCGACGAGGACGCCCGCGAGGAGCTGGCCGCCGAGCCCTACAAGCTGGAGCTCATCGGCATCAAGGGCTCCGCGTCCTCGGACGACGGCGCGGACGTCGAGGTGGGCGGCGGCGAGCTGACCATCTACGACAACCTCGACGCGAAGACCGGCGAGCTGTGCTGGAAGGACCTCTGCCGCGGTCCCCACCTGCCCACCACCCGCAACATCCCGGCGTTCAAGCTCATGCGCAACGCCGCCGCGTACTGGCGCGGCAGCGAGAAGAACCCCATGCTCCAGCGCATCTACGGCACCGCCTGGCCCTCCAAGGAGGAGCTGAAGGCGCACCTCGATTTCCTCGCCGAGGCCGAGAAGCGCGACCACCGCAAGCTGGGCAACGAACTGGACCTGTTCTCCATCCCGGACCAGATCGGCTCCGGCCTCGCCGTCTTCCACCCCAAGGGCGGCATCATCCGCCGGGTCATGGAGGACTACTCGCGCCGCCGGCACGAGGAAGAGGGCTACGAGTTCGTATACACCCCGCACGCCACCAAGGGGAAGCTCTTCGAGACCTCGGGCCACCTGGACTGGTACGCCGACGGCATGTACCCGCCCATGCAGCTCGACGAGGGCGTGGACTACTACCTCAAGCCCATGAACTGCCCGATGCACAACCTGATCTTCGACGCGCGCGGCCGTTCCTACCGTGAACTGCCCCTGCGCCTCTTCGAGTTCGGCACCGTGTACCGGTACGAGAAGTCCGGCGTCGTGCACGGCCTGACCCGCGCCCGCGGCTTCACCCAGGACGACGCGCACATCTACTGCACCAAGGAGCAGATGGCGGACGAGCTGGACAGGACGCTCACCTTCGTCCTGAACCTGCTGCGCGACTACGGCCTCACCGACTTCTACCTGGAGCTGTCCACCAAGGACCCGGAGAAGTTCGTCGGCTCGGACGAGGTCTGGGAAGAGGCCACCGAGACGCTCCGCCAGGTCGCCGAGAAGCAGGGCCTCCCGCTCGTCCCGGACCCGGGCGGCGCCGCCTTCTACGGCCCGAAGATCTCCGTGCAGGCGCGTGACGCCATCGGCCGCACCTGGCAGATGTCGACCGTCCAGCTGGACTTCAACCTGCCCGAGCGCTTCGACCTGGAGTACACCGGCCCGGACGGCACCAAGCAGCGCCCGGTCATGATCCACCGCGCCCTGTTCGGCTCCATCGAGCGGTTCTTCGCCGTCCTCCTGGAGCACTACGCGGGCGCGTTCCCGGCGTGGCTGTCCCCGGTGCAGGCGGTGGGTATCCCCGTGGGCGACGCGCACGTGGAGTACCTGGAGGAGTTCGCGGCGGACGCCCGTAAGAAGGGCCTGCGGGTCGAGGTGGACTCGTCGTCCGACCGTATGCAGAAGAAGATCCGTACGCAGCAGAAGCTCAAGGTGCCGTTCATGATCATCGTCGGTGACGACGACATGAACGCCGGCACGGTGTCCTTCCGCTACCGCGACGGCTCGCAGGAGAACGGCATTCCGCGCGACGAGGCCATCGCCAAGCTCGTGGACGTGGTGGAGCGTCGCGTACAGGTGTGACGCGCTCCCCGCCCGGCGGGGTCCAGGCCCCCGGAAGCTCAGCTCTCCGGGGGCTTCTCCCTGTCCCCCTCGCGGGCGAACACCTGGAGCAGCCAGGAGGAGAACGAGCCGGTCACCGCGCCGAGCAGGGCCAGCCCGCACGCCATCATGACGACGGCGACCACCCGTCCCCGCACCGTCACGGGCGTCACGTCCCCGTAGCCCACCGTCGCGAGCGTGGAGCAGGCCCACCACACGGAGTCCCCGAAGGTGCGGATGGTCGCGCCGGGCGCCGTGTACTCCGCCTGGTAGACGGCGAGGGCGCCGGCGAAGCCGAGCAGCAGGACCGCGATGCCCGCGTAGAACATCACCCGCGTGTACAGCGGCAGCCGCGGCTCGCCCCGCCGGTCCAGCACGGCGTCGTACAGCCTGACGATCCACAGGGGCCGCAGCAGCGGCAGGACGACGACCAGCGTGTCCAGGCCGTGACTGCGCACGAAGCCGAGGCCCCGCCCGCTCAGCCGCCAGCGCACCAGGTAGTCGCCGATGAACATGGCCCAGGTGGCCGCGATCACGGCCAGGCAGATCCGCCGGCCCCACTCGGGCATCCCGTGCGCCAGCACATGAGCGGCGTAGGCGGCCAGGAAGAGCATCGACGCGATCCCCAGCGGCAGCTCGGTGCGCAGCCTCCAGCGTCGTGTCGGGCTGTCGTCGTCCATGGGCCCCAGCTTGGTCGCAGGCCCCTTTGCCGGGCACCCGCCGACACGCCGCGAACGGGCGAAGCAATATGCTGCTCACCATGACGAGTGAGCCGGAGCAGCAGATCGGAGTGGGAACGCAGGACGCGTTCCAGCGCCTTTGGACGCCCCACCGGATGGCTTACATCCAGGGCGAGAACAAGCCCACCGGCCCGGGGGCCGACGACGGCTGTCCCTTCTGCTCGATCCCGGCCAAGTCCGACGAGGACGGGCTGATCGTGAAGCGCGGCGAGCAGGTGTACGCGGTGCTGAACCTGTACCCGTACAACGGCGGCCACCTGATGGTGGTGCCCTACCGGCACGTCGCCGACTACACCGATCTCACCGCACCCGAGACCCTGGAACTGGGCGAGCTGACCAAGCAGGCCATGACCGCGCTGCGGACCGCCTCCGGGGCGCACGGCTTCAACATCGGCATGAACCAGGGCGCGGTCGCGGGCGCCGGTATCGCCGCCCATCTGCACCAGCACATCGTCCCGCGCTGGGGCGGCGACACGAACTTCATGCCGGTGGTCGGCCACACCAAGATCCTGCCGCAGCTCCTCGCGGACACCCGCAAGATGCTGGCGGACGCCTGGCCCACGGCCTGATCCAGCCCGGGAGCCGCCAGGTCCCGCGCCGGGCGCCCCTGTCCGGGGCGCCCGCACTTGTTCAGGGCGCCCGTACTCGTTCAGGGCGCCCGTACCCGTTCGGCTTCACTCGGGCCGCGCGGTAGTACGTACCGATCGCTCTACGCCTCGTACGAGCGAGCCCTACGCGTCGTACAGGTCGGCCTTGCGAGGGGCCGCGTCCTGGACCGCGGTGCTGAGGAACGCCGAGCGGGTGCCGAACTTCTCGGTGTCCACGCCGTTCTCCTCCAGGACCTTGATCGCCGCCGCGTGCACCACGCGCAGCACGGGTGTGGCGGCCCGCAGCGCGTCGTCCGCCATGAAGCGGTGCCGCCACGGCTGGTCGGCCCAGGCGTGCCGCAGCCCGAAGGGCTCGGGCAGCGCGAGCGAGCCGCCCAGCCAGTCGAGCAGCGGGGGATACCAGCTCAGCGGCGCCCGCGCGGCCAGCCGTACGACCTCGTCCGCGGTGACCAGCGGCAGGTTCACCTTGCGGGTCTCCCAGAACCGGACGGTCTTGGCGACCTCCTTGGTCGGGGCCTCCGGTTTGGTGGTGAACAGCGGGTTCACCGGGCCCAGCGCGTGACCGGTGACCTCGATGCGCAGCGTCTCGTGCAGCACCGTCACCGTGATCAGCATCGTGATGACCAACTGGCCGTCCCAGAGCGTCCACTGCACGCCCAGGTAGTGCCGGTCGCCGCTGCCGAACTGCTGCTTGTTGCAGATGTCCTGGATGGCGTGGGTCTTGACCGTGTAGGCCTCGACGTCCGTGCCGCCGGGCCGGGACACCGCCTTCGCGTTCTCGCCGATCGGTGTGACCACCCAGTGCTTGATCGAAGGCGCCGGGAAACCACCGGTGTTGAGCGGGCCGCGCTCCAGCATGCGCAACTGGTCGTGGATGCTGCGGATGACGTCCCAACTGCGGAACGGGTGGATCTCCTTGGCCGCGTCCCGGGGCACCAGGTCCTCGGCGAGCTGCCAGCTTCCCCAGCGCGTGCCCATGCCGAGGATGCCCTTGGGGCCCGCGTAGAACACGGAGTTGGACTGCTGCTCGGCGCTCAGGCGGGCGAGGGACTGGCGCAGCCGCTCCGCCGCCGTCTCACCCGGGCTGCCGGGGACCGCCTCCGGGATCTTGGCGCCGAGGCCGCCGCCCGACAGGAGGCTGTCCCAGCGCGCCCGCAGGTCCTTGGCCGTGCGCTCGCAGATCTGCTTCGCCCACAGCCAGCCGACCACGGGCAGGACCACCGACGCCCGGCCGTACCACCCCCAGAAGCCCGTGAACGGCATCTTCAGCAGGAACAGGACGGCGAGGGCACCGGCCGCGAACAGCAGCATGGTGCCGAAGGCGGAGGCCCGCTTGTTCTCGCTCTTGGCGATCTGGGTGCGGATGGTGAAGACCAGCAGCCACACCACGAGGCCCGGCAGGAACAGCAGTCCGCAGAGCACCATGATGGCCGACAGCCAGTTGTCGCGGTCCCGGCGGATGTTGGTCGCCGCGAGACAGTGCTCCACGACGACCTGCGGCTCGGTGCCGAAGGACTGGATGAGCGGCTTGCGGCCGGCGCCGAGCATGCGGCCGGTGACCGCCGTCGCGAAGGCCTCGCCGAGGTTCGGCGCGAGCAGCTTGATCCGCGGGGCCTTGACGGTGGACTGGTGCCATTCGTTGTCGGCCTTGAGGATCTGCGCGACCGGGCCGTCCCGGTAGGCGGCCGAGGCCAGCGCGAACGTGGCCGCCGTCTGTCCCGCGGAGCCCGTGAGCGGCACCTGCGCCCCGGGAGTGAAATCGAACCCCTCGAACGTCACTTCCGCCCCCATCGCCGCCGCACCCGCTCCTGCGGCTTTCCCGACTTCGGTGCTCCGCACACCTGTTGATCAGGTCATCGTCTTGATCAGGTTCTCAGAGTAACGGCGTTGACCGACATTCGTCGGCGGACGGCCGAAGCCGTCCGCTGACGAAGGCACCCCGAACCCGCGCGGCCCCGGGGCCCGTTCACCCTCCGAACGCTCAGGTCTCCGGGTTCCGTTCCCGATCCGAACGCTCAGGTCTCCGGGTTCCGTTCCGGGTCCCGGCGCTCAGGCTTCCGGGCTCTGTTCCCGGACGCGTTCGGCGATCTGCTGCGGCATCGGTTCGTGCCGCGCGTAGTGCCGGTCGAACCGGGCGGTGCCGTGCGAGACGGACCGCAGATCGACGGCGTACCGCCCGATCTCGATCTCCGGGACCTCGGCCCGTACCAGCGTGCGCCCGCCGCCCGCCTGCTCGGTGCCGACCACCCGGCCGCGCCGGCCCGACAGGTCGCTCATCACGGCGCCCACATAGTCGTCGCCCACCAGCACGCTCACCTCGGCCACCGGCTCCAGCAGATGGATCCGGGCGTCGGCCGCCGCCTCGCGCAGTGCCAGCGCGCCCGCCGTCTGGAAGGCGGCGTCGGAGGAGTCCACCGAGTGCGCCTTGCCGTCGCGCAGGGTGACCCGTACGTCGACGAGCGGATAGCCGGCCGCCACGCCCCGGGCCGCCTGGGCGCGCACGCCCTTCTCGACGGAGGGGATGAACTGGCGCGGCACGGCGCCGCCGACGACCTTGTCCACGAACTCGATGCCCGAGCCGTTCGGCAGCGGTTCCACCTCGATCTCGCAGATCGCGAACTGGCCGTGCCCGCCGGACTGCTTCACGTGCCGGCCCCGCCCGGTGGCCGGGTCCGCGAACGTCTCGCGCAGGGAGACCTTGTGCGGGACCACGTCGACCTGCACGCCGTACCGGTGGCGCAGCCGCTCCAGCGCGACGTCCGCGTGCGCCTCGCCCAGGCACCACAGGACCACCTGGTGGGTGCTCTGGTTGTGCTCCAGCCGCATGGTGGGGTCCTCGGCGACCAGCCGGGCGAGCCCCTGCGAGAGCTTGTCCTCGTCCGCCTTGCTGTGCGCCTCGATGGCCAGCGGGAGCAGCGGGTCCGGCATCTGCCAGGGCTCCATGAGGAGCGGATCGTCCTTGGCCGAGAGGGTGTCGCCGGTCTCGGCGCGGTTCAGCTTGGCCACGCTCGCGAGATCGCCCGCGATGCAGTGCGTCAGGGCCCGCTGCTGCTTGCCGAACGGCGCGGACAGCGTGCCGATCCGTTCGTCGACGTCATGGTCCTCGTGGCCGCGGTCGGTCAGCCCGTGCCCGGACACGTGCACCGTCGCGTCGGGGCGCAGCGTCCCCGAGAAGACCCGGACCAGCGAGACCCGGCCCACGTACGGGTCCGATGCGGTCTTCACCACCTCGGCGACCAGCGGTCCGTCCGGGTCGCACGCCGCCACCTCGCGGGCCGCGCCGTCCGGCGTGGTGACCGCCGGTGCCGGGCGCTCCAGCGGGGTGGGGAAGCCGCCGGTGACCAGTTCGAGGAGTTCGACCGTGCCGAGGCCCTGGCGGGCGCCCTCGGCGGCCGGGGCGGCGGCGAGCACCGGGAAGAAGCTGCCGCGGGCCACCGCCCGCTCCAGGTCCTGCACGAGCGTCTTGAGGTCGATGTCCTCGCCGCCGAGATAGCGGTCCATCAACGTCTCGTCCTCGCTCTCGGCGATGATCCCCTCGATCAGCCGGTTGCGGGCGTCCTCGATGAGCCGCCGCTGCTCGGGACCCGGTTCCGCCTCCTCGCGCTCCCCGGAGGAGTAGTCGAACAGCCGCTCCGTCAGCAGGCCGATCAGGCCGGTCACCGGGGCGTGCCCGTCCGGCCCCTCGGGACCCCGCAGCGGCAGGTACAGCGGCAGGACGGCGTCGGGGTCGTCGCCGCCGAACGCCTCCGCGCAGATCCGGGTCATCTCCTCGAAGTCCGCCCGCGCCGATTCGAGATGGGTGACCACGATGGCCCGCGGCATCCCGACGGCCGCGCACTCCTCCCACACCATCCGGGTCGAGCCGTCCACCCCGTCCGAGGCCGAGACGACGAAGAGGGCCGCGTCCGCCGCGCGCAGACCGGCCCTCAGTTCCCCGACGAAATCCGCGTACCCCGGGGTGTCCAGAATGTTGATCTTGTATCCGCCCCAGTCGACGGGGACCAGGGAGAGCTGTACCGAGCGCTGCTGCCGGTGCTCGATCTCGTCGTAGTCCGAGACGGTGCCGCCGTCCTCGACGCGGCCCGCCCGGTTCACCGCTCCCGCCGTCAGCGCGAGAGCCTCCACCAGGGTCGTCTTGCCCGATCCGCTGTGGCCGACCAGCACCACATTCCGTACGGACGCGGGGTGGTCGGCCGCCGTAGCCCTGCCGGCGGCTCCGGGGTGTGCGTTCGCCTTGTCGCCCATGGCCTTGCCTCCCGTGCACGGTGAGGTCACTGTGGGCGCGGACATGCGGGGCCGCGTGCGGTGGCGGCACCGGTGACGCCCGCGGTGTCTTCGAGCTTCGCACTCGCGTCACGAGGCGTCCATACAGTGGACGTGATCGCGCCCCGGCACCCCCGGCGCGGCGTCGTGACACGGGCCTGTGGGTGCCCGGCCGTCGCACCGGCGCGCGCGTGGCTACGATGGGGCGGCCGGTGGCCAGCAGGGGCCGCCCGGCGACACCGACCCTCGGGAAGGCCATGCTGAACAAGTACGCGCGTGCATTCTTCACGCGTGTCCTCACACCGTTCGCCGCGTTTCTCATCCGCCGGGGGGTAAGCCCCGACACGGTCACCTTCTTGGGCACGGCCGGAGTGATGGCGGGCGCACTGGTCTTCTTCCCCCGGGGAGAGTTCTTCTGGGGCACGATCGTCATCACGCTCTTCGTGTTCTCCGACCTCGTCGACGGGAACATGGCGCGCCAGCTCGGCCGCTCCAGCCGCTGGGGCGCCTTCCTGGACTCCACGCTCGACCGGGTGGCCGACGGCGCGATCTTCGGCGGCTTCGCCCTCTGGTACGCGGGCAACGGCGACGACAACGTCCTGTGCGCGGTCTCGATCTTCTGTCTGGCCAGCGGCCAGGTGGTGTCGTACACCAAGGCGCGCGGCGAGGCGATCGGCCTGCCGGTCGCCGTCAACGGTCTGGTGGAGCGCGCCGAACGTCTGGTGATCTCCCTGGTCGCGGCCGGTCTGGCGGGCCTGCACGGGTTCGGCGTGCCGGGCATCCAGGTGCTGCTGCCGATCGCGCTGTGGATCGTCGCCGTCGGCAGCCTGATCACGCTGGTCCAGCGTGTCGTCACCGTCCGGCGCGAGTCGGCCGAGGCGGACGCGGCCGCCGCTGCCGCCGCGAACAGCGAGGCGACCCCGTGACCAGCGTCCGGGACCGGCTGGCGGACGGTGCCTACGCGGCGGGCTGGAGCATCGTCAAGAAGCTGCCCGAGCCCGTCGCCGTACGCCTCGGGCGGACCATCGCGGACCTCGCCTGGAAGAAGCGCGGCAAGGGCGTCCAGCGCCTGGAGAGCAACTACGCGCGCGTGCTGCCCGACGCGACACCGGAGCGCCTCGCCGAACTCTCCCGGGCCGGCATGCGCTCGTACCTGCGCTACTGGATGGAGTCGTTCCGCCTCCCGGCGTGGAGCGCGGACCGGGTGAAGGCCGGCTTCGAGCCGAAGGACCTGCACCACCTCACCGACGGGCTCGCCGCCGGCAAGGGCGTCATCCTCGCCCTGCCCCACATGGCGAACTGGGACCTCGCCGGCGCCTGGGTCACCACCAAGCTGGAGACGCCCTTCACCACCGTCGCCGAACGCCTCAAGCCCGAGTCGCTCTACGACCGCTTCGTCGCCTACCGCGAGGGGCTCGGCATGGAGGTCCTGCCGCACAGCGGCGGCAGCGCCTTCGGCACCCTCGCCCGGCGGCTGCGCGACGGCGGACTGATCTGCCTGGTCGCCGAACGCGACCTGTCCTCGTCCGGCGTCGAGGTGCGCTTCTTCGGCGAGGCGACCCGGATGCCCGCGGGACCCGCCCTGCTGGCCCAGCAGACCGGCGCCGCGCTGCTGCCCGTGACGCTCTGGTACGACGACTCGGCCGTCATGCGGGGCCGCGTCCATCCGCCCGTCGAGGTCCCCGAGTCAGGCACCCGTGCCGAGAAGACGTCTGTCATGACACAGGCGATGGCCGACGCCTTCGCCACGGGAATCGCCGAGCACCCGGAGGACTGGCACATGCTGCAACGGCTGTGGCTCAAGGACCTCGACCCCGGGAAGAAGGCCCCGTGAGGATCGGCATCGTCTGCCCGTACTCCTGGGACGTCCCGGGCGGCGTCCAGTTCCACATCCGGGACCTGGCCCAGCACCTCATCGGCCTGGGCCACGACGTCTCCGTCCTCGCCCCCTCGGACGACGACACACCCCTGCCGCCGTACGTCGTCTCGGCCGGCCGCGCGGTCCCGGTGCCCTACAACGGCTCGGTGGCCCGGCTCAACTTCGGCTTCCTGTCGGCCGCGCGGGTACGGCGGTGGCTGCACGACGGCACCTTCGACGTGGTCCACATCCACGAACCCTCCTCGCCCTCCCTCGGCCTGCTGACCTGCTGGGCGGCGCAGGGCCCGATCGTGGCGACCTTCCACACCTCCAACCCGCGCTCCCGGGCGATGGTCGCCGCGTACTCGATCCTCCAGGCCGCCCTGGAGAAGATCAGCGCGCGCATCGCGGTCAGCGAGTACGCCCGCCGCACCCTCGTCGAGCACCTCGGCGGCGACGCCGTCGTCATCCCGAACGGCGTCGACGTCGACTTCTTCGCCCGCGCCAAGCCCAAGCCCGAGTGGCAGGGCGACACCATCGGCTTCATCGGCCGCATCGACGAACCCCGCAAGGGCCTGCCGGTGCTCATGAGGGCCCTGCCGAAGATCCTCGCCGAGCGGCCGCAGACCCGGCTCCTGGTCGCCGGGCGCGGCGACGAGAAGGAGGCCGTGGAGCCGCTGCCGGCCGAGATGCGCTCGCGCGTCGAGTTCCTCGGCATGATCAGCGACGAGGACAAGGCCCGCTTCCTGCGCAGCGTCGACCTGTACGTCGCGCCCAACACGGGCGGCGAGAGCTTCGGGATCATCCTGGTCGAGGCGATGTCCGCGGGCGCGCCGGTGCTCGCCGCCGACCTCGACGCGTTCGCCCAGGTCCTCGACCAGGGCGCGGCCGGCGAACTGTTCGCCAACGAGGACGCGGACGCCCTCGCCGCCGCCGCGATCCGTCTGCTCGCCGACCCGCAGCGCCGGGCCGAGCTGCGCGAGCGGGGGAGCGCCCACGTGCGGCGCTTCGACTGGTCGACGGTCGGCGCGGACATCCTCGCCGTCTACGAGACGGTGACGGACGGCGCGGCAGCGGTCGCCACGGACGAACGCACCGGCCTGCGAGCACGCTTCGGCCTGGCGGCCCGCGACTGATCCCCTGGCGGGGGGCCGCTTGCGGTCAGGCGCTGCCCGAGGCGGTCGGCCGCCTGCCGTCTGGGGGTGCTGCAGTGTCGTCTTGGAGCGCTCCCGGCGGTCGGCCACCTGCGGTGGTGGGGCGGCCTGAGCGGTCGGCCACCTGTGGTCGTGGGGGGCGCCTCGCGCACCGGGGCGATGACGGCGCCGGAGATGAGAAGCGGCCGACCGGGACGCCGTCGCCGTACGCGATCGTGTGGACGCACCTCGCGCCAGCTGCCCCGCTCCGCCGCCACAGCGGCATCCCCCGCGCGGGTGGACGTTTCCCGCCCCGCCTCGTCCGCCGCGCGGGTGGACGATTTCCGCTCCGCCTCGTCCGCCGCGCGGTTGGACGATTTCCGCTCCGCCTCACCGGGGAGGCGCCGTGGGCGTGCGGCGCGAGGGCCGCGTGGGGCCGAGGAGGCGCACCGGTAGCCTTGCGGTCCGTGACCGCAACCCTCATCTGGATCCTCGTCGCGCTCGTCGCGATCGGCCTCTATCTGAGCTGGACCGCCGGGCGGCTCGACCGTCTGCACGCCCGGATCGACGCCGCCCGTGCCGCCCTCGACGCGCAGTTGCTGCGCCGGGCCTCCGTGGCGCAGGAACTGGCCACCTCCGGAGTGCTCGACCCGGCCGCCTCGATCGTCCTCTACGAGGCGGCCCACGCCGCTCGCCAGGCCGAGGAGGAGCAGCGTGAGGTGGCGGAGAGCGAGCTGAGCCAGGCCCTGCGGGCGGTGTTCGGGGAGACCCAGCAGGTCGAGGCGGTCCGCGAGGTGCCCGGCGGCGAGGAGGCGGCCGGTGAACTCGCCCAGGCCGTGCGGCGGGTGCCGATGGCCCGGCGCTTCCACAACGACGCCGTACGGGCCGCCCGCGCGCTGCGCCGCCACCGCAAGGTCCGCTGGTTCCGGCTGGCCGGACACGCCCCCTTCCCGATGGCCTTCGAGATGGACGACGAGCCTCCGACCGCGCTGGCCGACCGCCCCACGACCTGAGCCGCCCCCCCCGGAGGGCAGGGGAGCGCACGCCGCTCGCGGGGAAAACGATCCACCGCCTCCTCATTGGCCCTTGCAGTGGACTGGTCACCTCGCGTTTCCTCGAAAGCGCACAAACCGTCTTTCACCCAGCGAGGTCACCCGTGTCCAGCACCCTCCCCAGCACCGCCCCGTCCGAGAACACCGCGACCGGCACCGCCCGCGTCAAGCGCGGCATGGCCGAGCAGCTCAAGGGCGGCGTGATCATGGACGTGGTCAACGCCGAGCAGGCGAAGATCGCCGAGGACGCCGGCGCCGTGGCCGTCATGGCCCTGGAGCGGGTCCCCGCCGACATCCGCAAGGACGGCGGCGTGGCCCGGATGTCGGACCCGAACATGATCGAGGAGATCATCGAGGCCGTCTCCATCCCGGTCATGGCCAAGTCGCGCATCGGCCACTTCGTCGAGGCCCAGGTACTGCAGTCCCTCGGCGTCGACTACATCGACGAGTCCGAGGTCCTCACCCCGGCCGACGAGGTCAACCACTCCGACAAGTGGGCCTTCACGACCCCCTTCGTCTGCGGTGCCACCAACCTGGGCGAGGCCCTGCGCCGCATCGCCGAGGGCGCGGCCATGATCCGCTCCAAGGGCGAGGCCGGCACCGGCAACGTCGTCGAGGCCGTCCGCCACCTGCGCCAGATCAAGAACGAGATCGCCAAGCTGCGCGGCTTCGACAACAACGAGCTGTACGCCGCCGCCAAGGAGCTGCGCGCCCCGTACGAGATCGTCAAGGAGGTCGCCGAGCTGGGCAAGCTCCCGGTCGTCCTGTTCTCCGCCGGTGGTGTCGCCACCCCCGCCGACGCCGCGCTCATGCGCCAGCTCGGCGCCGAGGGCGTCTTCGTCGGCTCCGGCATCTTCAAGTCCGGCGACCCGGCCAAGCGCGCCGCCGCCATCGTGAAGGCCACCACCTTCTTCGACGACCCGAAGATCATCGCGGACGCTTCCCGCAACCTCGGCGAGGCCATGGTCGGCATCAACTGCGACACCCTCCCCGAGACCGAGCGCTACGCCAACCGCGGCTGGTAGTCACCCATGAACACTCCCGGCACCCCCGTCATCGGCGTCCTGGCCCTCCAGGGCGACGTACGGGAGCACCTCGTCGCCCTGGCCGCGGCGGACGCCGTGGCCAGGCCGGTGCGGCGCCCCGAGGAACTCGCCGAGGTCGACGGCCTGGTCATCCCCGGCGGCGAGTCCACCACCATCTCCAAGCTGGCCGTCCTCTTCGGCGTGATGGAGCCGCTGCGCGCGCGCGTGCGCGACGGCATGCCCGTCTACGGCACCTGCGCCGGCATGATCATGCTCGCCGACAAGATCCTCGACCCGCGCTCGGGCCAGGAGACAGTCGGCGGGATCGACATGATCGTGCGCCGCAACGCCTTCGGACGCCAGAACGAGTCCTTCGAGGCGGCGGTCGCCGTCCGGGGCGTCGAG
Source organism: Streptomyces sp. NPDC007084 (assembly GCF_040703595.1). Classification (NCBI taxonomy): domain Bacteria; kingdom Bacillati; phylum Actinomycetota; class Actinomycetes; order Kitasatosporales; family Streptomycetaceae; genus Streptomyces; species Streptomyces sp. NPDC007084. Next base: position 36,541 of record NZ_JBEYFY010000037.1, on the reverse strand, counting down.
GGCGATCCTGTGGAGGGCGTCTTCATCCGTGCCCCCTGGGTCGAGTCCGTGGGCGCCGAGGCCGAGGTGCTGGCCGAGCACGAGGGCCACATCGTCGCCGTCCGCCAGGGCAGCGCGCTCGCCACGTCGTTCCACCCGGAGCTGACCGGCGACCACCGTGTGCACGGCCTGTTCGTCGACATGGTGCGCGCGAACCGGACAGCGGCGTCCTAGTAGGATCTGGAGGTCCCCTCAGGCTCCGCGAGCCCGGGGGAGTTCGTCCAGGTTGGGTTACGCGAAGGAGACAGGCAGATGTCCGGCCACTCTAAATGGGCTACGACGAAGCACAAGAAGGCCGTGATCGACGCCAAGCGCGGCAAGCTCTTCGCGAAGATGATCAAGAACATCGAAGTCGCGGCCCGTACCGGCGGCGCCGACGTGTCCGGCAACCCGACGCTGTTCGACGCCATCCAGAAGGCCAAGAAGAGCTCGGTCCCGAACAAGAACATCGACTCCGCCGTCAAGCGCGGAGCCGGTCTCGAAGCCGGTGGCGCCGACTACGAGACGATCATGTACGAGGGCTACGGGCCCAACGGTGTCGCGGTGCTCATCGAGTGCCTCACCGACAACCGCAACCGCGCCGCCTCGGACGTCCGCGTCGCCATGACCCGCAACGGCGGGAACATGGCCGACCCGGGCTCGGTGTCGTACCTCTTCAACCGCAAGGGCGTCGTCATCGTCCCCAAGGGCGAGCTGACCGAGGACGACGTCCTCGGGGCCGTGCTCGACGCGGGCGCCGAAGAGGTCAACGACCTCGGCGACACCTTCGAGGTTCTCTCCGAGGCCACCGACCTGGTCGCGGTGCGCACCGCGCTCCAGGACGCCGGCATCGACTACGACTCCGCCGACGCCAACTTCGTCCCGACCATGCAGGTCGAGCTGGACGAGGACGGCGCCCGGAAGATCTTCAAGCTGATCGACGCCCTGGAGGACAGCGACGACGTGCAGAACGTCTTCGCCAACTTCGACGTCAGCGACGAGGTCATGGAGAAGGTCGACGCCTGAGGGTTCGCACCGATCGAGGGGCCGACGGGCCGACGGGACACACCCGTCGGCCCGTCGCTTTGTGGGTGCCACCCGATAGCCTGCACGAACAGGCGAACCAAGGAGGGGCCGGCGTGCGGGTGCTGGGGGTTGACCCGGGGTTGACCCGGTGCGGTGTCGGGGTGGTCGAGGGAGTCGCGGGCCGCCCCCTGACCATGTGCGGCGTCGGTGTCGTACGCACCCCGGCGGACGCCGAGCTGGGCCTGCGCCTGGTCGCCGTCGAGCAGGGCATCGAGCACTGGCTCGACGAGTACCGGCCCGAATTCGTCGCCGTGGAGCGGGTGTTCAGCCAGCACAACGTGCGTACGGTGATGGGCACCGCCCAGGCCAGCGCCGTCGCGATGCTCTGCGCGGCCCGCCGCGGCATCCCGGTCGCCCTGCACACCCCGAGCGAGGTGAAGGCCGCCGTCACCGGCAGCGGACGCGCCGACAAGGCGCAGGTCGGCGCCATGGTCACCCGGCTGCTCCGGCTCGACGCGCCCCCCAAACCCGCCGACGCGGCCGACGCCCTCGCGCTCGCCATCTGCCACATCTGGCGCGGCCCCGCCAAGAACCGCCTCCACGAAGCCGCCACCACCGTGAACCAGCCACACCAGGCCGTCGCGCGGAACCGCCTCCAGCAGGCGGTCGCCGCGCACGCCGCACGCCAAGCGTCGAACGCCGCAAGCCAAGCATCGAAAGGCCGTACCGCATGATCGCCTTCGTCAGCGGCCCGGTCGCCGCCCTCGCACCCGACTCGGCCGTGGTCGAGGTCGGCGGCATCGGCATCGCCGTCCAGTGCTCGCCGGGCACCCTCGCCGGACTGCGCATGGGGCAGCAGACCAAGCTCGCCACCTCCCTCGTCGTCCGCGAGGACTCCCTCACGCTCTACGGCTTCGTCGACGACGACGAGCGCCAGGTCTTCGAGCTGCTCCAGACCGCGAGCGGCGTCGGTCCGCGCCTCGCGCAGGCGATGCTGGCCGTGCACAGCCCGGACGCGCTGCGCCGCGCCGTCTCCACCGGCGACGAGAAGGCGCTCGTCGCCGTCCCCGGCATCGGCAAGAAGGGCGCGCAGAAGCTGCTCCTCGAACTGAAGGACCGGCTCGGCGAACCCCTCGGCCCCGGCGGCCCGGCCATCGGCACGGCGGTCGCCGCCGGCTGGCGCGAGCAGCTGCACGCCGCGCTCATCGGCCTCGGCTACGCGACCCGCGAGGCCGACGAGGCGGTCTCCGCCGTCGCCCCGCAGGCCGAGGCCGCCGAAGGCACCCCGCAGGTGGGTCAGCTGCTGCGGGCCGCCCTCCAGACCCTGAACCGGGCCCGCTGACGACCCGGGCCGGCGCCGCGGGCGACGGCCCGCGCCCGGCGAACCGCCGACCGCCCCACCACCACGAGACCGCGAGGCACCACCGATGAACTGGGACGACACGACCGATGAAGCCGCCGCGGAGCGGTTGGTGGGCTCTGTCGCCGACCGTGAGGACCAGGCCGTCGAGGCCGCCCTGCGCCCCAAGGACCTGGACGAGTTCATCGGACAGGAGAAGGTCCGCGAACAGCTCGACCTGGTCCTGCGGGCCGCCCGCGCGCGCGGAGCCACCGCGGACCACGTGCTGCTGTCCGGCGCCCCCGGCCTCGGCAAGACCACCCTGTCCATGATCATCGCGGCCGAGATGGGCGCCCCCATCCGCATCACCAGCGGCCCCGCCATCCAGCACGCCGGCGACCTCGCCGCGATCCTCTCCTCCCTCCAGGAGGGCGAGGTGCTGTTCCTCGACGAGATCCACCGCATGTCCCGGCCCGCCGAGGAGATGCTCTACATGGCGATGGAGGACTTCCGCGTCGACGTCATCGTCGGCAAGGGCCCCGGCGCCACCGCGATCCCCCTGGAACTGCCCCCCTTCACCCTCGTCGGCGCCACCACGCGCGCGGGACTGCTGCCCCCGCCGCTGCGCGACCGCTTCGGCTTCACCGCGCACATGGAGTTCTACGGCCCCGGCGAGCTGGAGCGCGTCATCCACCGCTCCGCCGGCCTCCTCGACGTCGAGATCGGCACCGAGGGCGCCGCCGAGATCGCCGGACGCTCCCGCGGCACCCCCCGGATCGCCAACCGCCTGCTGCGCCGCGTGCGCGACTACGCCCAGGTCAAGGCGGACGGGATCATCACCCGGGAGATCGCCGCGGCGGCCCTGAAGGTGTACGAGGTCGACGCGCGGGGCCTGGACCGGCTCGACCGGGGGGTGCTGGAGGCGCTTCTCAAGCTCTTCGGCGGGGGACCGGTCGGCCTGTCCACACTCGCCGTCGCCGTGGGGGAGGAGCGTGAGACCGTGGAAGAGGTCGCCGAGCCCTTCCTCGTCCGGGAGGGACTCCTCGCCCGTACACCCCGCGGCCGGGTGGCGACGCCCGCGGCCTGGGCGCATCTCGGCCTCACGCCGCCCCGCCAGGCGGCGGGCGGAAACGGACAACAGGACCTGTTCGGGGCGTGACGGCGCGCACAGGTGCCGGGGCAGGAACCCCGGTGCCATGCTGAGCGTTGTTCCCTGAGCGCGGACTCGCTTAGACTCCGCCGATGCCGCCCTTGACGACGGCATACACACCCCCATCCAGCAGGCCGCTCACCACATGCGGTCGAAGAAGGAAGTTCCGACCCGTGAGTCTCGTGACCCTCCTCCCGTTCATCGTGCTCATCGGGGCCATGTTCCTGATGACCCGGTCGGCCAAGAAGAAGCAGCAGCAGGCGGCTTCCATGCGCAATGAGCTGCAGCCCGGCTCCGGCGTGCGCACGATCGGTGGTATGTACGCCACCGTCAAGGAGGTCAACGAGGAGACCGTCCTCCTCGACGCGGCTCCGGGTGTGGACCTGCTCTTCGCGAAGAACGCGATCGGCGCCGTCCTCTCGGACGACGAGTACAACCGCATCGTGCACGGCATCGAGCACGACCTGAAGGCCGACGGCAGCTACGTGCCCGACGACGCCTCCTCCCTCACCGAGACCGACGAGCCCGCCGCCGACGCCTCTTCCGACGCCTCCGACGACAAGCCCCTCGACCTCGGCAAGAAGGACGTGGCCGCCGCGCCCGCCGACGAGGTCGCCGAGGCGAAGGCCGACCAGGCCGCCGACGTCGACGCGAGCGAGCCGAAGAAGACCGACGGCGAGGCCGACGCGAAGTAGTCACGACCCGGGAGCGCGGCGCGAACCGCTTGCGCCCCGCACCTCCCGGGACGTGCTGTTCTCGCGCGGAGTCCCGACACCATGGCATGGCCGTCCACGCGCTCACCCGGCGCCGGGCGGCCCGAGAGGGAGTACGAGAAGGTGGCAGCACCGAAGAAGGGCCGGAGCGCCCGTGCCCAGAGCAGGCCGGGGCGCGCGCTGGTCCTGATCCTGATCGCCATCGCGGCGCTCACCGGGGGAATGTTCGCCTCCGGACACACCACTCCGCGTCTCGGCATCGACCTCGCCGGCGGCACGAGCATCACGCTCACGGCGAAGAACGAGCCCGGTCAGCCGAACGCGATCAACAAGACCAACATGGACACCGCGGTCGACATCATGAACCGCCGTGTCAACGGTCTCGGTGTGTCCGAGGCCGAGGTGCAGACCCAGGGATCCGACAACATCATCGTCAACATCCCCAAGGGCACGAACTCCAAGCAGGCCCGCGAGCAGGTCGGCACCACGGCCAAGCTGTACTTCCGCCCCGTGCTGACCACCGAGATCTCCGGCGCGGACGCCTCGGCCAGCCCCTCGCCCAGCGCGTCGGGCGGCTCGAAGGCCACGGACAAGGCCACCTCCTCGGCGTCTCCGTCCTCCTCGGCGTCCCCGTCCTCGTCCGTGACGCCGTCGGCCACCGCCACCTCCCAGGGCCGCGCGGTCACCGACGCCCTGAAGGCGGACGCCAGCCCCTCGGCGAGCAGCACCGCGAGTTCCTCCGCCTCCTCCGACGCCTCGCCGGCGCCGAGCGGCAGCGCGGACCCCGCGACGGCCAAGCTCCAGGCCGAGTACGCCGCGCTCGACTGCACGGACAAGGCCGACCGCGCCAAGGCCGGTGACGGCGCCAAGCCCGCCGACCCGACCGTCGCCTGCGGCCAGAACTCGTCGGGCCAGTGGCAGAAGTACGTGCTCGGCCCGGCCGAGGTCGCCGGTACGGACATCAAGAAGGCCGGCGCCGTCTTCGACACCCAGACCGCCGCGGGCTGGAAGGTCACCATGGACTTCACGTCCAGTGGCTCCAAGAAGTTCGCCGCCATCACCGGCAAGCTCGCGCAGCAGCAGCCCCCGCAGAACCAGTTCGCCATCGTCCTCGACGGCGAGGTCGTCTCCGACCCGTCCGTGTCCCAGTCGCTCAGCGGCAGCGCGGAGATCTCCGGAAGCTTCACCCAGACCGAGGCCCAGGACCTGGCCAACATGCTGAAGTACGGCGCGCTGCCGCTCAGCTTCAAGGAGTCCAGCGTCACCACGGTGACCGCCGCCCTCGGTGGCGAGCAGCTTCACGCCGGTCTGATCGCCGGCGCCATCGGCCTCGCCCTGGTCGTCCTCTACCTGGTGATCTACTACCGGGGCCTGTCGGTCATCGCCATCGCCTCGCTGCTGGTCTCCGCCATCCTCACCTACGTCCTCATGGCGCTGCTCGGCCCGGCCATCGGCTTCGCGCTGAACCTGCCGGCCGTCTGCGGCGCGATCGTCGCGATCGGCATCACGGCGGACTCGTTCATCGTGTTCTTCGAACGCATCCGGGACGAGATCCGCGAGGGCCGCTCACTGCGGCCCGCCGTCGAGCGTGCCTGGCCGCGAGCCCGGCGCACCATCCTGGTCTCCGACTTCGTGTCGTTCCTCGCCGCCGCGGTGCTCTTCATCGTCACCGTCGGCAAGGTCCAGGGCTTCGCGTTCACCCTCGGTCTGACCACCGTGCTGGACGTCGTCGTCGTCTTCTTCTTCACGAAGCCGCTCATGACGATCCTGGCCCGCAAGAAGTTCTTCGCGAACGGCCACCCCTGGTCCGGCCTCGACCCGAAGCGACTGGGCGCCAAGCCGCCGCTGCGCCGCACCCGTCGCCCCTCCGCCCCCGTCGACACGAAGGAGGCGTGAGATGTCGAAACTCGGCACCCTCGGCGCCCGACTGCACCGCGGCGAGATCGGCTACGACTTCGTCGGCAAGCGCAAGATCTGGTACGGCATCTCGATCCTGATCACCATCACGGCCATCCTCGGCCTGACGGTGCGGGGCCTGAACATGGGCATCGAGTTCCAGGGCGGCGCCGTCTTCACCACCGAGAAGACCAGCATCTCGGTCGCCCAGGCGGAGACCTTCGCGGAAGACGCCTCCGGTCACGACGCCGTCGTCCAGAAGCTCGGCAACGGCGGACTGCGCGTGCAGATCGCCGGCATCGACACCGACAAGTCGGACACGATCAAGGACCAGCTCGCCAAGGACCTCGGCGTCGACTCGGAGCGGATCAACGCCGACCTGGTCGGCCCGAGCTGGGGTGACCAGATCGCCAACAAGGCCTGGGAGGGCCTGGCGATCTTCATGGTCCTCGTGGTGATCTACCTGGCCATCGCGTTCGAGTGGCGCATGGCCATCGCCGCGCTGGTCGCGCTGATCCACGACATCACCATCACCGTCGGCATCTACGCCCTGGTCGGCTTCGAGGTCACCCCGGGCACGGTGATCGGTCTGCTCACCATCCTCGGTTACTCGCTCTACGACACGGTCGTCGTCTTCGACAGCCTCAAGGAGCAGACGAAGGACATCACCAAGCAGACCCGCTGGACCTACAGCGACATCGCCGACCGGTCGATCAACAGCACCCTGGTGCGGTCCATCAACACCACGGTGGTCGCGCTGCTGCCGGTCGCCGGTCTGCTCTTCATCGGCGGCGGCGTGCTCGGCGCGGGCATGCTCAACGACATCTCGCTGTCGCTGTTCGTCGGCCTCGCGGCCGGCGCGTACTCCTCGATCTTCATCGCCACGCCGCTCGTCGCCGACCTCAAGGAGCGCGAGCCGCAGATGAAGGCGCTGCGCAAGCGCGTCCTCGCCAAGCGGGCGCAGGCGGCGGCCAAGGGCGAGTCCCTGGAGCCGCAGGCCGCCCAGCCGGCCTACGACGACGAGGAGCCCGAGGACGCGACCCCCGCGGTCGTCGGTCCCCGCAACCAGCCCGCCTCGCGCTCCCGCGGCCGTGGCCGTCCCTCGGGGAAGCGCCGATGACCGGCATCGAGGAGCTGCTCTCCAGCCGCATCCGTGACGTGGCGGACTACCCGGAGCCGGGCGTGATGTTCAAGGACATCACCCCGCTGCTGGCCGACCCCGCCGCGTTCGGCGCGCTGACCGACGCCCTCGCGGACATCGCGGTGCGCACCGGGGCCACCAAGGTCGTCGGCCTGGAGGCCCGCGGCTTCATCCTCGGCGCCCCGGTCGCCGTCCGCGCGGGGCTCGGTTTCATCCCGGTGCGCAAGGCGGGCAAGCTCCCCGGAGCGACGCTGGCCCAGTCCTACGACCTGGAGTACGGCTCCGCCGAGATCGAGGTGCACGCCGAGGACCTGAGCGCGGGCGACCGCGTCCTGGTCGTCGACGACGTCCTCGCCACCGGTGGCACCGCGGAGGCCTCGCTCCAGCTCATCCGCCGGGCGGGCGCCGAGGTCGCGGGCGTCGCCGTGCTGATGGAGCTGGGCTTCCTGAGCGGCCGGGCCCGCTTGGAGGCGGCCCTCGCGGGTGCGCCGCTGGAGGCGCTGCTCACGATCTGAGCGCCCTCGGCGGCCACCGGGAGGAAAGTCCCGCGCCGGCCCGCCGAAAGGCCTGAGACACCCGCAGGACACCGCGCAGGCGGGCCCCGGAGGAATCCGGGGCCCGCCTGCGGCGTTCCGGCTGTACGAGGCGGTCCCGGCGGCCGACCAGGAGGCCGGCGCCCGGGATCGCTACCATGGGATCTCCGGAGCCTGACCGGGGGACCCGGAACGCGCACGAGGAGCCCTCTTGCCAGACGAGGCCCAGCCACTCGCCCCCAGTGCCCAGCGCCTGGGAGGAACCGCCTCCACCAAGCCCGAGCCCGCCTCGGGCCCCGCGGAGAAGCCCGCCGAGAACACCGCGAGCGGGCCGGTCGAGCACGCCGCGAGCGGGCCGGTCGAGCACGCCCAGTCCGCACCGGACGGCACGGCGGCCGAGGAGGCACGTCCCAAGCCGGCCCCTCCCGAGCGCACCGAGAGCGCCCCGAACACCCCGGCGGTCCGCCCCGCGCCCGGCCAGCCCGTGCGCTCGGGCGGCTCCTCCAACCGGGTCCGCGCCCGCCTGGCCCGCCTCGGCGTCCAGCGGTCGAACCCGTACAACCCGGTCCTGGAACCGCTGCTGCGGATCGTGCGCGGCAACGACCCCAAGATCGAGACGGCCACGCTGCGGCAGATCGAGAAGGCCTACCAGGTCGCCGAGCGCTGGCACCGCGGCCAGAAGCGCAAGAGCGGCGACCCGTACATCACGCACCCGCTCGCCGTCACCACGATCCTCGCCGAGCTGGGCATGGACCCGGCCACCCTGATGGCCGGTCTGCTGCACGACACCGTCGAGGACACCGAGTACGGCCTGGACACCCTCAAGCGCGACTTCGGCGACCAGGTCGCCCTGCTCGTCGACGGCGTCACCAAGCTCGACAAGGTGAAGTTCGGCGAAGCCGCGCAGGCCGAGACCGTGCGCAAGATGGTCGTCGCCATGGCCAAGGACCCCCGCGTCCTGGTCATCAAGCTCGCCGACCGCCTGCACAACATGCGCACCATGCGCTACCTCAAGCGCGAGAAGCAGGAGAAGAAGGCGCGCGAGACCCTGGAGATCTACGCGCCGCTCGCCCACCGCCTGGGCATGAACACCATCAAGTGGGAGCTGGAGGACCTCGCCTTCGCGATCCTCTACCCCAAGATGTACGACGAGATCGTGCGGCTGGTCGCCGAGCGCGCCCCCAAGCGCGACGAGTACCTCGCCATAGTGACCGACGAGGTCCAGTCCGACCTGCGCGCGGCCCGCATCAAGGCGACCGTCACCGGCCGCCCGAAGCACTACTACAGCGTCTACCAGAAGATGATCGTCCGCGGCCGTGACTTCGCGGAGATCTACGACCTGGTGGGCATCCGCGTCCTCGTGGACACCGTCCGCGACTGCTACGCGGCGCTCGGCACCGTGCACGCGCGATGGAACCCGGTCCCCGGCCGGTTCAAGGACTACATCGCGATGCCCAAGTTCAACATGTACCAGTCGCTGCACACGACGGTCATCGGCCCGAACGGCAAGCCCGTCGAGCTGCAGATCCGCACCTTCGACATGCACCGCCGCGCCGAGTACGGCATCGCCGCGCACTGGAAGTACAAGCAGGAGACCGTCGCCGGCTCCTCCAAGATCCGCACCGACGTGCCCCGGGCCGCGAAGGGCAGCGCCGGCCAGGACACCGTCAACGACATGGCCTGGCTGCGCCAGCTGCTCGACTGGCAGAAGGAGACCGAGGACCCCAGCGAGTTCCTGGAGTCCCTGCGCTTCGACCTGTCGCGCAACGAGGTCTTCGTCTTCACGCCCAAGGGCGACGTGATAGCGCTGCCGGCCGGTGCCACCCCGGTGGACTTCGCCTACGCGGTCCACACCGAGGTCGGCCACCGGACCATAGGAGCGCGGGTCAACGGCCGTCTCGTACCGCTCGAATCGACCCTGGACAACGGCGACCTGGTGGAGGTCTTCACCTCCAAGGCGGCCGGCGCGGGCCCGTCCCGCGACTGGCTCGGCTTCGTGAAGTCGCCGCGCGCCCGGAACAAGATCCGCGCCTGGTTCTCCAAAGAGCGCCGCGACGAGGCGATCGAGCACGGCAAGGACGCCATCGCCCGCGCGATGCGCAAGCAGAACCTGCCGATCCAGCGCATCCTGACCGGCGACTCCCTGGTCACCCTCGCGCACGAGATGCGCTACCCCGACATCTCGTCGCTGTACGCAGCGATCGGCGAGGGCCACGTCACCGCGCAGAGCGTCGTCCAGAAGCTCGTCCAGGCGCTCGGCGGCGAGGAGGCGGCCAGCGAGGAGATCGACGAGTCCGTACCGCCCACCCGGGGCCGCAGCCGCAAGCGGCGCAGCAACAACGACCCCGGTGTGGTCGTCAAGGGCGTCGACGACGTCTGGGTCAAGCTCGCCCGGTGCTGCACCCCGGTGCCCGGCGACCCGATCATCGGCTTCGTCACCCGCGGCAGCGGCGTATCGGTTCACCGCAGCGACTGCGTCAACGTCGACTCGCTGTCCCGCGAGCCCGAGCGCATCCTCGAGGTCGAGTGGGCGCCCACCCAGTCCTCGGTGTTCCTCGTCGCCATACAGGTCGAGGCGCTGGACCGCTCCCGGCTGCTCTCCGACGTCACCCGCGTCCTGTCGGACCAGCACGTCAACATCCTGTCCGCGGCCGTCCAGACCTCGCGCGACCGGGTGGCCACCTCCCGCTTCACCTTCGAGATGGGCGACCCCAAGCACCTGGGCCACGTCCTGAAGGCGGTGCGCGGTGTGGAGGGCGTCTACGACGTCTACCGGGTGACCTCGGCCCGCAGGCCCTCGGAGGCCTGAGCCGGGGCCGGGGGAACTCCTCGACGGGCCCGAGCAGCGAGAAGGGGCTCCCGTACGGTGCGTACGGGAGCCCCTTCTCGTGTGAAGCCGCGCGGCCCGCGCCTTCTTGCCTGCTCAGCCGCCGAACTCCTGAAGGCCCTTCAGCGCCTGGTCCAGCAGCGCCTGACGGCCGTCCAGCTCCTTCTGGAGCTTGTCGGCCTTCGAGGTGTTGCCCGCCGAGCGCGCCGCCTCGATCTGGCCCTGGAGCTTGTCCACGGCGGCCTGGAGCTGACCGGTCAGACCCTCGGCACGCGCGCGTGCCTCCGGGTTCGTCCGGCGCCACTCGGTCTCCTCGGACTCCTGCAGAGCCCGCTCCACCGCGTGCATCCGCCCCTCGACCTTGGGGCGGGCGTCACGCGGCACGTGACCGATGGCCTCCCAGCGCTCGTTGATCGAGCGGAAGGCCGCGCGCGCCGCCTTCAGATCCTGCACCGGGACGAGCTTCTCGGCCTCCTCGGCCAGCTCCTCCTTGAGCTTCAGGTTCTCCGCCTGCTCAGCGTCCCGCTCGGCGAACACCGAGCCGCGCGCCGCGAAGAACACGTCCTGCGCGCCGCGGAAGCGGTTCCACAGGTCGTCCTCGTGTTCGCGCTGGGCGCGGCCCGCGGCCTTCCAGTCCGCCATCAGCTCGCGGTAGCGGGCCGCCGTCGGACCCCAGTCGGTCGAACCGGACAGCGACTCGGCCTCCGCGACCAGCTTCTCCTTGGCCTTGCGGGCGTCCTCGCGCTGCGCGTCCAGCGACGCGAAGTGCGCCTTGCGCCGCTTGGAGAACGCCGAGCGCGCGTGCGAGAAGCGGTGCCACAGCTCGTCGTCCGACTTGCGGTCGAGCCGGGGCAGCCCCTTCCACGTGTCCACCAGGGCACGCAGCCGCTCGCCCGCCGACCGCCACTGGTCGCTCTGCGCCAGCTCCTCGGCCTCGACGACCAGCGCCTCCTTGGCGTGCCGCGCCTCGTCGGACTGCTTGGCCCGCTGGACCTTGCGCTCCTCACGGCGGGCCTCGACCGTCTCGACGAGCTTGTCCAGCCGGACCTTCAGCGCCTCCAGATCGCCCACCGCGTGGTGGGCCACCACCTGCTCACGGATGTGATCGATGGCGGCCTGGGCGTCCTTCGCCGACAGGTCGGTGGTCTTCACTCGCTTCTCGAGGAGGCCGATCTCGACAACCAGGCCCTCGTACTTGCGCTCGAAGTAGGCCAGCGCCTCATCGGGGGAGCCGGCCTGCCAGGAACCGACGACCTGCTCGCCATCGGCCGTACGCACGTACACGGTCCCCGTCTCGTCGACGCGTCCCCACGGGTCGCTGCTCACAGCGCCTCCTCCACATGATGCCTGTGAGGGGCGGCAGCGCCCCCTGGCATCGTCCACAGTTTCGTCACGGCCAACATAGGCGACCGGCGGGTTGCCTGTCCGCATCCAGCGCCACCGAAGTTCCCCCGGTTGACGCTCAGGATTTGGCGACGGTCGCCTTGTCGATCACCACGGTCGCGTTCGGCGCGGTGTTGCCCGTCTGCGGGTCGGCGGCCTGCGCGCCGGCGCCGGCGATCTTCTTGAGCACCTTCATGCCGGCCGCGGACACCGTGCCGAACGGTGTGTAGTCCGGCGGGAGCTGGCTGTCCTGGTACACCAGGAAGAACTGGCTGCCGCCGGTGTCGCGCCCCTTCTGCGTCTGGGCGTTGTACTGGTTCGCCATCGCGACGGTGCCCGCCGGGTACACGTTGCCCTTGAGGCTCTTGTCCTTGAGGTTCTCGTCCGGGATCGTGTAGCCGGGCCCGCCGGCGCCGGTGCCCTCGGGGTCGCCGCACTGGAGCACGTAGATGCCCTCGGTGGTGAGCCGGTGGCACTTGGTGTGGTCGAAGAAGCCCTTCCCGGCGAGGAAGGCGAAGGAGTTCACCGTGTGCGGGGCCGCCGACGCCTTGAGGGCGATGTCTATCTCGCCGCAGGTCGTCGCCATCTTCATCGTGTAGTCCGCGGACGTGTCGATGGTGACCGCCGGTTCCTTCTTCCAGCTCATCGTCTTCACCTTGCCCGCCGCCGGCTTCCCGCACGGGTCGGGCGCCTTGGACGGGGTCGCGCTCGGCGTCACCTCGGAGCCGGCGCTCGTCTTCTTCTTGTCGTCGCTCTTGAAGACCCCGGTCGCGTACGACAGCGCACCGCCCGCGACGAGCACGCCGACGACGGACGCGATCACCGCGTTGCGTGTATGGGTCCTGCGTCGCGCGGCCGTGCGGCGCTGCTGCTGTCGCAAGAACTTCTCCCGGGCGAGCTGACGCCGCCGCTGTTCCTGGCTGACCACCGGGTTTCTCCTCGTGCGTCTCGTACGTCGATGGGACGCGTGCGTCTTGTGAGCCGACCGCCTGCGTGTGCCCCGTACCGTATATGGGTTCGCTGAGGAAACGGCAGCGCCGGTAGGCTCTGATCCACAGCCACCCGCCCCGTACGACACCAGCGCGTACGCCACCCTGAAGGACGATCGTGCTCATTGCCGGGTTCCCCGCCGGGGCCTGGGGGACCAACTGTTATCTGGTCGCCCCCGCCGCGGGTGAGGAGTGCGTGATCATCGACCCGGGCCACCAGGCCGCCCAGGGCGTCGAGGACGCGCTCGCCAAGCATCGGCTCAAGCCCGTCGCGGTCATCCTCACCCACGGCCACATCGACCACGTCGCCTCGGTCGTTCCCGTCTGCGGGGCGCACGACGTGCCCGCCTGGATCCACCCCGAGGACCGGTACATGATGAGCGACCCCGAGCGCGCGCTCGGCCGCTCCATCGGGATGCCGCTGATGGGCGAGCTGACCGTGGGCGAGCCGGACGACGTGCGGACCCTGGCCGACGGCGCGGAGCTGAGACTCGCGGGCCTCGACCTGTCCGTCGCGCACACGCCGGGCCATACGAAGGGGTCGGTGGCGTTCCGGATGCCCGAGAGCGCGGACGTCCCGTCCGTGTTCTTCTCCGGGGATCTGCTCTTCGCCGGCTCCGTCGGACGCACCGACCTGCCCGGCGGCGACATGGACGACCTGCTCGACTCGCTGGGCCGCGTGTGCCTGCCGCTCGACGACTCCACCGTGGTGCTGTCCGGCCACGGCCCCCAGACGACCATCGGCCAGGAGCGCGCCACCAACCCGTATCTGCGGCAGGTGGCGGCGAGCCGGCCGGAACGCGGAGCGGACCCCGCCTCCGCTCCTCGACGAGGAATGTGACGAGAGACTTCCGTGAGCACCTTCAAGGCCCCCAAGGGCACGTACGACCTGATCCCGCCGGAGAGCGCCAAGTACCTCGCCGTCCGCGAGGCCATCGCCGCGCCGCTGCGCAACTCCGGCTACGGCTACATCGAGACCCCCGGTTTCGAGAACGTCGAACTCTTCGCGCGCGGTGTCGGTGAGTCCACCGACATCGTGACCAAGGAGATGTACGCCTTCGAGACCAAGGGCGGCGACCGGCTGGCACTGCGCCCCGAGGGCACCGCCTCCGTGCTGCGCGCGGCCCTCGAAGCCAACCTGCACAAGGCGGGCAACCTCCCCGTCAAGCTCTGGTACTCCGGCTCCTACTACCGCTACGAGCGTCCCCAGAAGGGCCGTTACCGCCACTTCTCCCAGGTGGGCGCCGAGGCGATCGGTGCCGAGGACCCGGCGCTCGACGCCGAGCTGATCATCCTGGCGGACCAGGCGTACCGCTCACTGGGCCTGCGGAACTTCCGCATCCTGCTCAACAGCCTGGGCGACAAGGAGTGCCGTCCCGTCTACCGGGCCGCGCTGCAGGAGTTCCTGCGCGGGCTCGACCTGGACGAGGACACGCTGCGCCGCGCGGAGATCAACCCGCTGCGGGTGCTCGACGACAAGCGCGACGACGTCCAGAAGCAGCTCACCGGCGCTCCGTTGCTGCGGGACTACCTGTGCGACGCGTGCAAGGCGTACCACGAGGAGGTGCGCGACCTGATCACCGCGGCGGGCGTCTCCTTCGAGGACGACCCGAAGCTGGTGCGCGGCCTGGACTACTACACGCGCACCACGTTCGAATTCGTGCACGACGGTCTCGGCTCGCAGTCCGCGGTGGGCGGCGGCGGCCGTTACGACGGCCTGTCCGAGATGATCGGCGGCCCCGCGCTGCCGTCCGTCGGCTGGGCCCTCGGCGTCGACCGTACGGTGCTGGCGCTGGAGGCGGAGGGCGTGCGGCTCGAAATCCCCGCGTCCACCAGTGTGTTCGCGGTGCCGCTCGGCGAGGAGGCGCGCCGGGTGCTGTTCGGCGTGGTCACCGAACTGCGCAAGCTCGGTGTGGCCGCCGACTTCTCGTACGGCGCGAAGGGCCTCAAGGGCGCGATGAAGAACGCCAACCGGTCGGGCGCGCGGTACACCGTCGTGGCCGGTGAGCGTGACCTCGCCGAGGGCGTCGTGCAGCTCAAGGACATGGAGTCCGGGGAGCAGACGGCGGTCGCCGTGGCCGAGATCGTCGGCGAACTGCGCTCCCGGCTGGGCTGACCGGAGTTCCCGCCCCCTCCCGGAGCGGAGGGGGCGGGAGACCGGCTCCGGCGCGCCGGAAGGTCAGCCCTCGCGCCGGTTCGTCCAGCGGAAGGTCAGCCGTCGCGCCGGTTCTTCCACCGGAAGGTCAGCAGGCACAGCAGCAGACCTCCGACGCACCACGCCCCGAGCACCAGGGCGATCCGGCCGAACTCCCAGTCGCCCGCCTGCTCCAGGACCTTCGCCGACTCGGGCAGGAACACCCCGCGCAGCCCCTGGCACATCCACTTCAGGGGGAACAGGGCGCCGATGTTCAGCATCCAGTCCGGGATGGTGTCGATGGCGATGTAGACGCCGGAGATGAACTGGAGCACCAGGAACGGCAGGACGACCACCGAGGTGGCGCTCTTGCCCGACTTGGGGACCGAGCTGACCGCGATGCCGAGGAGCGCGCACGCGGTGAGGCCGAGGACGAAGATCCAGGCGAAGTCCGCCCACTTGCCGGCGTCCGAGGGCAGGTCCACGCCGTACAGCGTGGTGCCGACCAGGAGCAGGATCGCGGTCTCCAGGGCGCCGGTGACGAGAACCAGCCAGATCTTGCCGAGGAAGTAGGCGGCCGGTGGCATCGGGGTGCCGCGCAGCCGGCGCAGCACCTTCTCGTCCCGTTCGATCGCGATCGATATGCCGAGGGACTGGAAGCTGGTGGACATGATGCCCGCCGCCATCATCGCCGGGACGTAGAGCTGGGAGGCGGTGATGCCCGCGCCCTCCACGTCGTCGCTGAAGATCGACGCGAACAGGAAGAGGAAGACGACCGGGAAGGCGAAGGTGAACACCACCTGGTCGCGCTGCCGGAAGAACTGCCTGATCTCCAGGGCGCCGCGGCGCAGCCCGAGCCCCCAGGCGCCGGGCAGGCCGCCCGCCGCGGCCTTGGCGCGGGCGCGTACGTCGGTGGCGGTCATCGCGCGTCCTCCTGGCCGGTCAGCCGCAGATAGACGTCCTCAAGGGTCGGGCGGCTCACCCGCAGCCCCGGGATCTCCCCGTCGAAGCGGTGCGTGAGTTCGGCGACGGTCCGGGTGGGCGTCCGGGTGCGCTCGCTGCGCGGGGTGCCGTCGGCCTCCGTCCATGCGACCGTCGCCTCCGTGCCGAACCGCTCGCGCAGCGCGGCCGGTTCGCCCTCCGCGACGACCCTGCCCCGGCTGACCACCGCGAGCCGGTCGGCGAGGGCCTCCGCCTCCTCCAGGTAGTGCGTGGTCAGCAGGATCGTCGTGCCCTCGCCGGCCAGCCCCCGGATCAGCTCCCAGAACTGCCGCCGGGCCGCCGGGTCGAAGCCCGTGGTCGGCTCGTCCAGCAGCAGCAGTTCGGGACCGCCGATCACGCCGAGCGCGACGTCGAGCCGCCTGCGCTGGCCACCCGAGAGCGACTTGATCCGGCTGCCCGCCTTCTGTTCCAGACCGACCAGACCGATGACCTCCTCGGGATCACGCGGATTCGGGTAATAGCGGGCGAAATGCCGCACCGTCTCGCGGACCGTCAACTCGGCGGGCGCGGATTCGTCCTGCCAGACGATGCCGACGCGCGAGCGCCACGCGCGCGTGCCGGCCGCCGGGTCCGAGCCGAGCACCGAGACCTCGCCCGCGTCCCGCCGCCGGTTGCCCTGGAGGATCTCCACCGTGGTGCTCTTGCCCGCTCCGTTCGGCCCGAGCAGGCCGAACACCTCGCCCTGCCGGATGCCGAGGTCGATGCCGTCGACCGCGGTGACGTCCCCGTACTGCTTGCGCAGCCCCCGTACGTCGACCGCGAGTTGCTCCCCGTGTGTCGTCATGGCGAAGAGCATGCCGCCGAACCGGGCGCTCCGGGGCGTCCCCGGCCTACTTTCTTATGTCCACCGAACGGTGGACGAGGGGCCTCGTGCGGCACAATGACCCTGCCCGCAGGCCCCTTCGAAGCAACGGAAACGGCGTGATGAGCAAGACGACAGTCAAGGACGCCCCGACCGACCAGGAACGCCCCGCGGCGACCCGCACGGCCGGCGCGAGCCGTGCCCTCGCCCTGCTGCTGGTGATCACGGGCGCGGCCGGTCTCCTTGCCGCGTGGGTCATCACGATCGACAAGTTCAAGCTGCTGGAGAACCCGAACTTCGTCCCCGGGTGCAGCCTGAACCCGGTCGTCTCCTGCGGCAACATCATGAAGAGCGACCAGGCCTCCGCCTTCGGCTTCCCCAACCCGATGCTCGGTCTCGTCGCCTACGGCATCGTGATCTGCGTCGGCGTGAGCCTGCTCGCCCGCGCCACCTTTCCCCGCTGGTACTGGCTGACCTTCAACTTCGGCACCCTCTTCGGGGTCGCCTTCTGCACCTGGCTCCAGTTCCAGTCGCTGTACCGGATCAACTCGCTGTGCCTGTGGTGCAGCCTCGCCTGGGTCGCCACGATCACCATGTTCTGGTACGTGACCTCCTTCAACGTCCGCAACGGCTTCCTGCCCGCCCCGCGCTGGGCGAGGAGCTTCTTCGGCGAGTTCACCTGGGTCCTGCCCGTACTGCACATCGGCATCATCGGCATGCTGATCCTGACCCGCTGGTGGGACTTCTGGACGAGCTGACGGGCCGCCCGCGCGGGCCTGACGGACCGCCCGCGCAGGCCGGCCGGCGTCCGCGCGCCCTCCCCGGCCGACGGCCCCGGCGGGATTGTCAGTGGCGTGACATAGGGTTTTGGACGTGGAGCCCGACCTGTTCACCGCAGCAGCAGAAGAACGCCAGGAGAAGGACCCGTCCAGCAGCCCCCTGGCGGTGCGGATGCGCCCGCGCACCCTCGACGACGTCGTGGGCCAGCAGCATCTGCTGAAGCCGGGCTCCCCCCTGCGCAGACTCGTCGCCGAGGGCGCGGGCGGCCCGGCCGGACCGTCCTCGGTGATCCTCTGGGGCCCGCCCGGCACCGGAAAGACCACCCTCGCCTACGTCGTCTCCAAGGCCACCGACAAGCGCTTCGTCGAGCTGTCCGCCATCACCGCCGGCGTCAAGGAGGTGCGCGCCGTCATCGACGGCGCCCGCCGCGCCACCGGCGGCTTCGGCAAGGAGACCGTCCTCTTCCTGGACGAGATCCACCGCTTCAGCAAGGCCCAGCAGGACTCCCTGCTGCCCGCCGTGGAGAACCGCTGGGTCACCCTCATCGCCGCGACCACCGAGAACCCGTACTTCTCGGTGATCTCCCCCCTGCTCTCCCGCTCCCTGCTCCTCACCCTGGAGCCGCTCACCGACGACGACCTGCGCGGCCTGCTGCGCCGGGCCCTCGGCGACGAGCGCGGCCTCAAGGACGCCGTCACCCTCCCCGAGGACACCCAGGAGCACCTGCTGCGCATCGCCGGCGGCGACGCCCGGCGCGCCCTGACCGCCCTGGAGGCCGCGGCCGGCGCCGCCCTCGACAAGGGCGAGCCGGCGATCACCCTCCAGACCCTGGAGGAGACCGTCGACCGCGCCGCCGTGAAGTACGACCGCGACGGCGACCAGCACTACGACGTGGCCAGCGCGCTCATCAAGTCCATCCGCGGCTCCGACGTCGACGCCGCCCTGCACTACCTCGCCCGCATGATCGAGGCGGGCGAGGACCCCCGGTTCATCGCCCGCCGCCTGATGATCTCCGCGAGCGAGGACATCGGCCTCGCCGACCCGAACGCGCTGCCGATCGCGGTCGCCGCCGCCCAGGCCGTCGCGATGATCGGCTTCCCCGAGGCCGCGCTCACCCTCAGCCACGCCACCATCGCCCTCGCCCTGGCCCCGAAGTCCAACGCCGCGACGACCGCCATCGGCGCCGCCATGGAGGACGTCCGCAAGGGCCACGCCGGCCCCGTCCCGACCCATCTGCGCGACGGGCACTACAAGGGCGCCGCCAAGCTCGGCCACGCCCAGGGCTACGTGTACCCGCACGACCTGCCCGAGGGCATCGCCGCCCAGCAGTACGCGCCGGAGGAGCTGAAGGACCGGGAGTACTACACCCCCACCCGGCACGGCGCCGAGGCACGCTACGCGGACGCCGTCGAGTGGACCCGCCAGCACCTCGGTCGAGGGCGGTCCTGAGCACCCTGTAGCATGGCTCGAAGCGCTGCGTCCCGTGTCCGGCTCCGGTCGGCACCACCAGAACGGGACATCCAGCCGGAGCCTCCGCCAGCACGGGGGGATTCCAGGAGCGTCGCGCACCGTCGAAGGTGTCGCGGGCAACCCACCACCACCCGGGATTCCGGGACCGGTCGGTGGGTCACTCGCGTGCTGCACGTATGTGCCCAGACCCAGGAGCGGCTGCCCGCCCCGTCCGCGTGGACTCCGCGCAGGCGAGGAGGGTTTCCCGGGCTGCGGATTGCGACCTCCCCTAACCCTGGTGAAGCCGTATTCGCATCAGAAACACGAGGTGTTTGGTTCATGGCGAACCAGTCCCGCCCCAAGGTCAAGAAGTCGCGTGCGCTCGGTATCGCGCTGACCCCGAAGGCCGTCAAGTACTTCGAGGCCCGCCCCTACCCGCCGGGTGAGCACGGCCGTGGCCGCAAGCAGAACTCGGACTACAAGGTCCGTCTGCTGGAGAAGCAGCGTCTGCGCGCGCAGTACGACGTGTCCGAGCGCCAGCTCGTCCGCGCCTACGAGCGTGCCTCCAAGGTCCAGGGCAAGACCGGTGAGGCCCTGATCATCGAGCTGGAGCGTCGTCTCGACGCGCTGGTCCTGCGTTCGGGCATCGCCCGCACGATCTACCAGGCCCGCCAGATGGTCGTTCACGGCCACATCGAGGTCAACGGCCAGAAGGTCGACAAGCCCTCGTTCCGCGTCCGTCCCGACGACGTCGTGATGGTCCGCGAGCGCAGCCGCGGCAAGACGCTGTTCGAGGTCTCCCGCGCCGGTGGCTTCGCCCCCGACGGCGAGACCCCGCGCTACCTCCAGGTGAACCTCCCGGCCCTGGCCTTCCGCCTGGACCGTGAGCCGAACCGCAAGGAGATCCCGGTGATCTGCGACGAGCAGCTCGTCGTCGAGTACTACGCCCGCTGATCTTCTTCCGGCGGACGTGGCACCACCGCGCGTCAGCGTCAGCCCGTCGTCTCCCCGCCCTTCGCGGTGGGGGAGACGGCGGGCTTTCGCACGTCCGGGACCAGCCGGCGCGGCGACGGCACCGCCCCCAGCGCCAAAGCGCCCGTCCCGCCCAGCGCCCGGGCGATGGCCGCCTCCTGCCCGAGCAGCTCGCCCTCCCGTACGCACCGCGCGTACCGCTCCTCGCCCAGCTGCTCCCGGGCCAGCGCCGCGCAGCGCTCGTGCGGCGCGTTGTAGTGGGCCGAGCCGAACAGCGGCAGCCCCACCGACGGCCACATCCGGGACGCCGCGCCCTGGAGCAGCGCCGCCTCGGCCGGATCACCGTCCACCGCGGTGACCAGCGCGAGCAGCTCGACCGCGAGCACGGCGCCCAGCAGATCGTGGAAGGCGCGCGCGATCCCGAGCCCGCGCCGCAGCAGATCCCGGGCGCGGGCCGTGTCGCCGCCCGCCTGGGCCTCGTAGGCGAGGACGTACAGCGCGTACCCCAGCGCCCAGCGCTCCCCGTGGTCCTCGCAGACCCGGCGGACGTCCTCGCAGAGCTTCACCGCGCCCGGCAGATCGCCCTGGAAGGCCAGCGCCATCGCCAGCTCGACCTGGCCCATCAGCACGTTGCTGTTCAGCTCGCCGATCTCCCGGTAGCGGTCGAGGGCGGAGCGCAGCAGGGTCTCGGCGCGCGCCATGTCGTCCGTGACCAGCGCCAGGCAGCCGGTGCGGTGCTCGGCGTACGCGATCGCCACCGCGCTGTTCGAACGCTCCGCCTCCTCACGGCACTCGTGCAGCGCCGACAGCGCGGACACCGGGTCGCCCTGCAGGACCGCCACGTAGCCGAGCACCCACAGCGCCTTCAGCCGTGACTGGTCGCGGTCCCCGTCCAGTTCGACACTGCGCTCCAGCCAGTGCCGGCCCTCCGAGAGCCGGCCGCAGCCCACCCAGTAGAACCACAGGGCGCCCGCCAGGTACTGGCCCAGATGCGCGTCCCGCGGCTCGGTCAGCGAGAACTCCAGCGCACAGCGCAGATTCGGCAGCTCCGTCTCCACCCGCGCCGCGACCTCGCCCTGCCGCGGCGAGAACCAGTCCAGCTCGCACCAGGTGGCCAGCCCCATGTACCAGTCCCGGTGCCGGCGGCGCAGCCGCGTCGCGTCGCCCGTCGCCTCCAGCCACTCGGCGCCGTACGCCCGGACCGTGTCCAGCATCCGGTAGCGCACCCCGGCCGCCGTCTCCTCGCGGGACAGCACCGACTGCGCGAGCAGCGCGTCCAGCACGTCCAGGACGTCGTCGGCGTGCAGCCCGCCCCCGCTGCACACGTACTCGACGGCCTCCAGGTCGAACCGCCCGGCGAACACCGACAGCCGCGCCCACAGCAGCCGCTCCCGCGCGGTGCACAGCTCGTGACTCCAGCCGATCGCGGTCCGCAGGGTCTGGTGCCGGGGCAGCGCGTCCCGCCCGTTCCCGGTCAGCAGCCGGAACCGGTCCTCCAGCCGGGCGAGCACCTGGCCGGGGGAGAGGACGCCGAGCCGGCCCGCGGCCAGCTCGACCGCCAGCGGGATCCCGTCCAGGCGCCGGCACAGCTCCGCCACCTCGGCCCGGTTCCCCTCGTCCAGCGTGAACCCGTCCACCCGGGCCGCCGCCCGGTCCGCGAACAGCTCCGCCGCCTCCGCCTCCGCCAGCGGCGCCAGCGGGAACACCCGCTCGCCCCCGAGCCCCAGCGGCCGGCGCCCCACCGCCAGCACCCGCAGGCCCCCGGCCCGCCGCAGCAGCGCGCCGGCCAGCGCGGCGCTCACCTCCACCAGGTGCTCGAAACCGTCCAGTACCAGCAGGAGCCGGCGGTCGGCGAGATGGTCGAGCAGCACCTGCCGGGGCGGCTTCGCGGTGTGGTCCGTGAGACCGAGGGCCTCCACCACCGCGTACTCCACGAGATCCGGATCGTGCACCGCGGACAGATCCACCCGGCACACCTGGTCGAAGCCGTCCGCGCCCGCCGCCGCGCGCACCGCGAGACGGGACTTCCCGACGCCCCCCACCCCCGTCACCGTGACCAGCCGCGCCGACTCCAGCAGCTCGGCCAGCCGCGCCAGTTCGGCCGAGCGCCCCACGAACGCGTCGAGTTCAAGGGGCAGATCACCGGGTACCGGGGGAGCGGAGCGCCGGACGGAGTGAGAACGCTGCATGGGACACGGAGCGTACTGACCCGTGAGCACTCCGTACAATCGCTTCGCACAACTCCAGGTGCGGCAGCCGGTAATGCGGTACGGAGCCTCGGTGCCGGCGCGATAGGCTCGGGGCACGACTTTTCGATGATCCGGCAGGCGGACAGGGAGCGGGTGCGACAGTGACCGGTGGTGAGGTGGCCGGCATCCTGGTGGCCGTCTTCTGGGCGATCCTGGTGTCCTTCCTCGCCGTCGCGCTGGCGCGACTGGCCCAGACGCTCAAGGCGACCACCAAGCTCGTGGCGGACGTGACCGAACAGGCCGTCCCGCTGCTCGCGGACGCCTCGGCGGCCGTGCGCTCCGCGCAGACCCAGATCGACCGCGTCGACGCCATCGCGTCGGACGTGCAGGAGGTGACGTCGAACGCGTCGGCACTGTCGACGACCGTCGCCTCCACCTTCGGCGGCCCTCTGGTCAAGGTCGCGGCGTTCGGTTACGGCGTACGCCGGGCCATCGGAGGCCGCCGAGAGAACGAGCCCGACAAGGCGTCCCGGCGAACCGTGATCGTGGGCCGCACCGTCCCGTCCTCGCGACGGGGAAAGCGGAAGAAGGACTGACGCAGCGATGTTCCGCCGTACGTTCTGGTTCACCGCGGGCGCAGCCGCGGGTGTATGGGCCACCACCAAGGTCAACCGCAAGATCCGTTCGCTGACCCCCGAGAGCCTCGCGGCGCAGGCCGCCAACAAGGCGATCGACGCGGGCCACCGGCTCAAGGACTTCGCCCTCGACGTCCGCGACGGGATGGCCCAGCGGGAGGCCGAACTCGGCGAGGTGCTCGGCCTGAACGGCCGCCCCGACCCCGAACTCCCCACCCAGCGCCGCATCGCCGCGATCGGCGACGCCGGGCAGCCCGGCGGCGACAAGCACATCAAGTACATCGAGAACACGACGTACACGTACAACCGGAATGAGGACCACTGATGGAGTCGGCTGAAATCCGCCGCCGCTGGTTGAGCTTCTACGAGGAGCGCGGTCACACCGTCGTCCCTTCGGCGTCGCTCATCGCGGACGACCCGACTCTGCTCCTCGTCCCCGCCGGCATGGTCCCCTTCAAGCCGTACTTCCTCGGTGAGGTCAAGCCGCCGTGGTCGCGCGCCACCAGCGTGCAGAAGTGCGTGCGCACCCCCGACATCGAAGAGGTCGGCAAGACCACCCGGCACGGCACGTTCTTCCAGATGTGCGGCAACTTCTCCTTCGGCGACTACTTCAAGGAAGGCGCCATCACCTACGCCTGGGAGCTGCTCACGCTGCCCCAGGACCAGGGTGGTTACGGGCTCGACCCGGAGCGCCTGTGGATCACGGTCTACCTGGAGGACGACGAGGCCGAGGCCATCTGGCGCGACAAGATCGGCGTCCCGGCCGAGCGCATCCAGCGCCTCGGCAAGAAGGACAACTACTGGTCCATGGGCGTCCCGGGACCCTGCGGCCCCTGCTCCGAGATCAACTACGACCGCGGCCCCGAGTTCGGCGTCGAGGGCGGCCCGGCCGTCAACGACGAGCGCTACGTGGAGATCTGGAACCTGGTCTTCATGCAGTACGAGCGCGGCGAGGGCATCTCCAAGGACGACTTCGAGATCCTCGGCGAGCTGCCCAGCAAGAACATCGACACCGGCCTCGGCCTGGAACGCCTCGCCATGATTCTGCAGGGCGTGCGGAACATGTACGAGATCGACACCTCCATGGCCGTGATCAAGAAGGCCACCGAGCTGACCGGCGTCGAGTACGGCGCCGCCCACAGCTCCGACGTCTCCCTGCGCGTGGTCACCGACCACATGCGCACCTCCGTCATGCTCATCGGCGACGGCGTGAGCCCCGGCAACGAGGGCCGCGGCTATGTGCTGCGCCGCATCATGCGCCGAGCCATCCGCAACATGCGCCTGCTCGGCGCCACCGGCCCGGTCGTCAAGGACCTCATCGACGTCGTGATCGAGATGATGGGCCGGCAGTACCCCGAGCTGGTCAGCGACCGGCAGCGGATCGAGACCGTGGCCCTCGCCGAGGAGGCCGCCTTCCTCAAGACGCTGAAGGCCGGCACGAACATCCTCGACACCGCCATCCTGGACACCAAGGAGTCCGGCGGCACGGTCCTCGCCGGCGACAAGGCGTTCCTGCTCCACGACACCTGGGGCTTCCCGATCGACCTCACCCTGGAGATGGCCGCCGAGCAGGGCCTGTCGGTGGACGAGGACGGGTTCCGCCGCCTGATGAAGGAGCAGCGGGACAAGGCCAAGGCCGACGCCCGTGCCAAGAAGACCGGCCACGCCGACCTCGGCGCCTACCGCCAGATCGCGGACGCCGCCGGTGAGACGGACTTCATCGGCTACGACCGCACCGAGGGCGAGTCGACCATCGTCGGCATCCTCGTCGACGGCGTCTCCTCCCCGGCCGCCACCGAGGGCGACGAGGTCGAGATCGTCCTCGACCGCACCCCCTTCTACGCCGAGGGCGGCGGCCAGATCGGCGACACCGGCCGCATCCGGGTCGACTCCGGCGCGATCATCGAGGTCCGCGACTGCCAGAAGCCGGTCCCGGGCGTGTACGTCCACAAGGGTGTCGTGCAGGTCGGCGAGGCCACCGTCGGCGCCAAGGCGCAGGCCACCATCGACGTGCGCCGGCGTACCGCCATCGCCCGCGCCCACTCGGCCACCCACCTCACGCACCAGGCGCTGCGCGACGCGCTGGGCCCGACGGCCGCCCAGGCCGGTTCCGAGAACCAGCCCGGCCGTTTCCGCTTCGACTTCGGTTCCCCCGCGGCCGTCCCCACGTCCGTCATGACCGACGTCGAGCAGCAGATCAACGAGGTGCTCGCCCGCGACCTGGACGTCGAGGCCGAGGTCATGAGCATCGACGAGGCCAAGAAGCAGGGCGCCATCGCCGAGTTCGGCGAGAAGTACGGCGAGCGCGTCCGCGTGGTGACCATCGGCGACTTCTCCAAGGAGCTGTGCGGCGGCACGCACGTCCACAACACCGCCCAGCTCGGCCTGGTCAAGCTGCTCGGCGAGTCGTCCATCGGGTCGGGTGTGCGCCGCATCGAGGCCCTCGTCGGCGTCGACGCGTACAACTTCCTCGCCCGGGAGCACACGGTCGTCGCCCAGCTCCAGGAACTGGTGAAGGGCCGCGCCGAGGAGCTTCCGGAGAAGGTCGCCGCCATGCTCGGCAAGCTGAAGGACGCCGAGAAGGAGATCGAGAAGTTCCGCGCGGAGAAGGTCCTCCAGGCCGCCGCCGGTCTCGTGGAGTCCGCCCAGGACGTCAACGGCGTCGCCCTGGTCACCGGCCAGGTGCCGGACGGCACCGGCGCCGACGACCTGCGCAAGCTGGTCCTCGACGTACGCGGCCGCATCCAGGGCGGACGGGCCGCCGTCGTGGCCCTGTTCACCGTGGCCGGCGGCAAGCCGCTGACGGTCATCGCCACCAACGAGGCCGCCCGTGAGCGGGGCCTCAAGGCCGGTGAGCTGGTCCGCGCCGCCGCCAAGACCCTCGGCGGCGGCGGTGGCGGCAAGCCGGACGTCGCCCAGGGCGGCGGCCAGAACCCGGCCGCCATCGGTGAAGCCGTCGACGCGGTCCGGCGCCTCGTCGCCGAGACCGCCAAGTAGGGGTCCGCGGACATGCGCAGAGGACGCCGGCTCGCGATCGATGTCGGGGACGCCCGGATCGGGGTCGCCTCGTGCGACCCCGACGGGATCCTCGCGACGCCGGTGGAGACGGTCCCGGGACGTGACGTCCCGGCCGCCCACCGCCGGCTGAGGCAGCTCGTCGAGGAGTACGAGCCGATCGAGGTCGTCGTCGGTCTCCCTCGCTCCCTCAAGGGGGGCGAGGGCCCCGCCGCCGTCAAGGTCCGCGCCTTCGCCCAGGAGCTGGCCCGGGGGATCACCCCCGTGGGGGTACGGCTGGTGGACGAGCGGATGACGACGGTGACGGCGAGTCAGGGGCTGCGTGCCTCGGGCGTGAAGTCGAAGAAGGGCCGCTCGGTCATCGACCAGGCGGCAGCCGTCGTCATCCTCCAACAGGCCCTGGAATCCGAACGGGTGTCAGGCGCTTCGCCCGGCGAGGGCGTCGAAGTGGTCATGTGATCGCGATACGGTAACGTTCCGCGCGATGCGGTGGTGTTCGAACAGCCCCCGCACAGCAAAGAGGCGGACGGGAGCCGAGCCACTGGAGCCGGCAGCGGACGGCTCGCGGCTTGTAGGGGATCGATGACTGAGTATGGCCGGGGCCCAGGCTCCGAACCGTGGCATCCGGAGGACCCGTTGTACGGGGACGGCGGATGGGGCGGACAGGCCGCCGACGGCCGGTCCGCCTACGACGGCGGCCGGCCGCAGCACTATCCGCAGGCGGCGCACCAGGCCCAGCAGGGCGACTGGGGCACCGGCGGGCACCCGTACGACCAGGGGCAGCAGCAGTACCAGCAGCCCCAGGGCGCTCCCGGCCAGTACCAGGGCCAGGGCCAGGGCCAGGGCCACCAGCAGTTCCAGGGACAGCCGTACCAGGACGGGCAGCAGTACCCCGCCCAGGGGAACCCCCAGTACCCCGACCAGGCCCAGCAGCACTACACCGGGCAGGGCCAGCCGCAGTACCCCGATCAGGGGCAGCAGCAGTACGGCGGTCAGGACGGCCGGCAGTACGACGAGGCCGGCTGGCAGACCGGGGGCCACCCCCAGGTGCCCTACGGCGCAGATCCGGCCGACCCCTACGCGGGCCAGTACACCGGCGAGCAGCCCGACTTCTACAACACCCCCGAGGCCTATCCGCCGCCCGAGCCCCCCGCCCGGCGCCGTGCGGAGCCCGAACCGACGCCGGACTGGGACCCGGGCCCCGACCAGGGCGAGCACGCCTTCTTCGCGGGCGGCGACGAGGACGACGACCTCGACGACGATGACGACCCCAAGGGCCGCACGGGCCGGGGCGACCGCAAGGGGCGCGCCGGCGGCAAGGGCAGGAAGCGGCGCAGCGGCTGCGCCTGTCTGGTGGTCGTCGCGGTCTTCGGCGGCGGTCTCGCCGGCGTCGGCTATTTCGGCTACCACTACTACCAAAATCGTTTCGGCTCGGCACCCGACTACGCGGGCGAGGGCTCGGGCCAGGTGACCGTCGAGATCAACAAGGGCGCCGGCGGCTACGAGATCGGCCAGAAGCTCAAGGAACTCGGCGTCGTCAAGAGCGTGGACGCCTTCGTCTCCGCCCAGCAGGAGAACCCGCACGGCAAGGAGATCCAGGCGGGAGCCTATCTGCTGCGCAAGGAGATGTCCGCCGCGAGCGCCGTCAAGCTGATGCTCGATCCCAAGAGCCAGAACAACGTGATCGTGGCACCCGGCCGCCGCAACGCCGATGTCTACAAGCTGATCGACACCAAGCTCGGCCTCTCCCAGGGCACCACCAGTGCCGTGGCCAAGAAGGACTACAAGAGCCTCGGACTGCCGAGCTGGGCGAACAGCAACAACGACATAAAGGATCCGCTGGAAGGATTCCTCTGGCCCGCCACCTACCCGGCGGCGAAGGGCATGAAGCCCGAGAACGTGCTCAGGAGCATGGTCAAGCAGGCCACCGGCAACTACGCGGCGATGGGGCTGGAGAGCAAGGCGAAGGCCCTCAAGCTCGCCGACCCGCTCCAGGTCGTCACGGTCGCGAGTCTGGTCCAGGCGGAAGGCAAGACGCACGACGACTTCCGCAAGATGGCCGAGGTCATCTACAACCGGCTCAAGCCCACCAACACCGAGACCAACCAGTTGCTCCAGTTCGACTCAACGTTCAACTACCTGAACCGGCAGAGCAAGATCCACATCAGCGAGTCCGAGATCAACAGCAACAAGGACCCGTACAACACGTACACGCAGAAGGGGCTGCCCCCCGGTCCGATCGGCAATCCCGGTGTCGAGGCGCTGAAGGCGACGTTCAACCCGACGAAGGACGGCTGGATGTACTTCGTGGCGACCGACGGTCACAGCAAGACCGAGTTCGCCAAGAACAACGCCGATTTCGAGAAGCTCAAGGAAAAGTTCAATGACAGTTCGGGCTGACGCCCGCCGGGCCGCCGTCCTCGGGTCGCCGATCGCCCACTCCCTCTCCCCGGTGCTGCACCGCGCCGCGTACCGGGAACTGGGCCTCGCCGACCGCTCGTACGACCGCTTCGAGGTCGACGAGGAGACGCTGCCCGGCTTCCTCGGCGGGCTCGGGCCCGAGTGGGCGGGGCTGTCGCTGACCATGCCGCTCAAGCGGGCCGTGATCCCGCTGCTCGACACCGTCACCGAGACGGCCGCCTCCGTCGAGGCGGTCAACACCGTGGTGTTCACCGAGGACGGGCGGCGCACCGGCGACAACACCGACATCCCCGGGATGGTCGCCGCGCTGCGCGAGCGGGGCATCGAGCAGGTCGAGTCGGCCGCGATCCTCGGCGCCGGCGCCACCGCCTCCTCCGCCCTCGCCGCGCTCGCGCGGATCTGCGCCGGCGAGGTCGTCGCCTACGTGCGCAGCGCGGAGCGCGCCGCCGAGATGCGGCGGTGGGGCGAGCGGCTCGGCGTCGAGGTCCGCACCGCGGACTGGGCGGACGCCGCGGAGGCGCTGCGGGCGCCGCTGGTCATCGCCACGACACCGGCGGGGACGACGGACGCGCTGGCCGCGGCCGTTCCGGAACGCCCGGCGACCCTCTTCGACGTGCTGTACGACCCCTGGCCCACCGGCCTCGCGGCGCGCTGGTCGGCGTACGGCGGCGCGGTCGTCGGCGGGCTCGACCTGCTCGTCCACCAGGCGGTCCTCCAGGTCGAACAGATGACCGGGTGTACGCCCGCGCCACTGGACGCCATGCGCAAGGCCGGCGAACACGCCCTCGCGGCCCGCTAGAACCCGGCACACAGGGCCTTCGAGCCCTTTCCGGCCCGCCGTCACCCGCCCCTCGCCACCCGCCGCACCCCGGCCGGCCGCGTCCGCCTGATGGACCTGCGGCCGGTTCCCGCCGCCGGACGTGGGAGGATCGGGGGTGGCGGGCCTGGGCCGCGCACCCGGTCGCGCCGTCGCCGTACGCGAGGACGCGCGTACGCAGCAGCAGTACCAGGGCGCGAGCATGAGGAGCACCGTTGAGCAGGTTGCGCTGGCTGACCGCGGGGGAGTCCCACGGTCCCGCACTTGTGGCGACGCTGGAGGGACTTCCCGCCGGCGTGCCGATCACCACGGACATGGTGGCGGACCACCTGGCCCGGCGGCGCCTCGGCTATGGACGCGGTGCCCGGATGAAGTTCGAGCGCGACGAGGTCACCTTCCTCGGCGGCGTCCGGCACGGCCTCACCCTCGGTTCCCCGATCGCCGTCATGGTCGGCAACACCGAGTGGCCCAAGTGGGAGCAGGTCATGGCCGCCGACCCGGTCGACCCGGCGATCCTCGCCGACCTCGCCCGCAACGCCCCGCTGACCCGCCCCCGCCCCGGCCACGCCGACCTCGCCGGCATGCAGAAGTACGGCTTCGACGAGGCCCGCCCGATCCTGGAGCGCGCCTCCGCCCGTGAGACCGCCGCCCGCGTGGCGCTCGGCGCGGTCGCCCGCTCCTACCTCAAGGAGACGGCCGGGATCGAGATCGTCTCCCACGTCGTGGAACTGGCCGCCGCCAAGGCGCCCTACGGCGTCCTCCCCAAGCCCTCCGACGTCGACAAGCTCGACGCCGACCCGGTGCGATGCCTCGACGCCGACGCCTCGAAGGCGATGGTCGCGGAGATCGACCAGGCCCACAAGGACGGCGACACGCTGGGCGGCGTCGTCGAGGTGCTCGCGTACGGCGTGCCGGTGGGCCTCGGCTCGCACGTGCACTGGGACCGGCGCCTCGATGCCCGGCTCGCGGCCGCGCTCATGGGCATCCAGGCGATCAAGGGCGTCGAGGTCGGCGACGGCTTCGACCTGGCCCGCGTGCCCGGTTCCCAGGCGCACGACGAGATCGTGCACACCGCGGACGGCATCCGCCGCTCCACCGGCCGTTCCGGCGGCACCGAGGGCGGCCTGACCACCGGCGAACCGCTGCGCGTACGCGCCGCGATGAAGCCCATCGCCACCGTGCCGCGCGCGCTCGCCACCATCGACGTCGCCACCGGCGAGGCCGCCAAGGCCCACCACCAGCGCTCCGACGTCTGCGCCGTGCCGGCCGCCGGCATCGTCGCCGAGGCCATGGTCGCCCTCGTGCTGGCCGACGCCGTCGCGGAGAAGTTCGGCGGCGACAGCGTCACCGAGACCCGCCGCAACGTCACCGGTTACCTCGAGAACCTGGCCATCCGGTGACCGCCCCGCTGCTCGTCCTCGTCGGCCCGATGGGGGTCGGCAAGTCCACGGTGGGCGCGCTCGTCGCCGAGCGGCTCGGCCGCGGCTTCCGGGACACGGACGAGGACATCGTCGCCGCGCAGGGCCGCACCATCGCCGACATCTTCGTCGATGAGGGCGAGGCCGCCTTCCGAGCGATCGAGAAGCGGGCCGTGGCGGAGGCGCTCGCCGGACACGACGGTGTGCTCGCCCTCGGCGGCGGCTCGATCCTCGACGCGGACACCCGCGCCCTGCTCGCCGGCCACCAGGTCGTCTACCTCTCCATGGACGTGGAGGAGGCGGTCCAGCGCACCGGCCTGAACGCGGCCCGGCCGCTGCTCGCAGTCAACCCGCGCCGTCAGTGGCGCGAGCTGATGGAGGCCCGCCGCCATCTGTACACCGAAGTCGCCCGCGCGGTCGTGGCGACCGACGGCCGCACCCCCCAAGAGGTCGCCCAAGCGGTCCTCGACGCACTGGAGTTGAAGGAAGCATGAGCGAGGCAGTGACCCGCATCCAGGTCGGTGGCACCGCGGGCACCGACCCCTACGAGGTTCTGGTCGGCCGTCAACTCCTCGGTGAACTGGCCGGGTTGATCGGCGAGAAGGCCAAGCGGGTCGCCGTGGTGCACCCCGAGGCGCTCGCCGAGACGGGGGAGGCGTTGCGCGCCGACCTCGCGGAGCAGGGCTTCGAGGCCGTCGCGATCCAGGTGCCGAACGCCGAGGAGGCCAAGACCGTCGAGGTCGCCGCCTATTGCTGGAAGGCGCTCGGCCAGTCCGGCTTCACCCGCACCGACGTCATCGTCGGGGTGGGCGGCGGCGCGACCACCGACCTGGCCGGTTTCGTGGCCGCGAGCTGGCTGCGCGGAGTGCGCTGGATCGCCGTCCCGACCACCGTGCTCGGCATGGTGGACGCGGCGGTCGGCGGCAAGACCGGCATCAACACCGCCGAGGGCAAGAACCTCGTCGGCGCCTTCCACCCGCCCGCCGGTGTGCTCTGCGACCTGGCCGCGCTGGACTCGCTGCCGGTCAACGACTTCGTCTCCGGTCTCGCCGAGGTCATCAAGGCCGGCTTCATCGCCGACCCCGCCATCCTCGACCTCATCGAGTCCGACCCCGAGGCGGCCAGGACACCCGCGGGACCGCACACCGCCGAGCTGATCGAGCGCTCCATCAAGGTCAAGGCGGAGGTCGTCTCCGGCGACCTCAAGGAGTCGGGGCTGCGCGAGATCCTCAACTACGGCCACACGCTCGCGCACGCCATCGAGAAGAACGAGCGCTACAAGTGGCGGCACGGCGCGGCCGTCTCCGTCGGCATGCACTTCGCCGCCGAACTCGGCCGCCTCGCGGGCCGTCTGGACGACGCGACCGCCGACCGCCACCGCAGCGTCCTGGAGTCCGTGGGCCTCCCGCTGAGCTACCGCTACGACCAGTGGCCCAAGCTCCTGGAGAACATGAAGGTCGACAAGAAGTCCCGCGGCGACCTGCTGCGCTTCATCGTCCTCGACGGACTCGCCAAGCCGACCGTCCTGGAGGGCCCCGACCCGGCCGTCCTCCTCGCGGCGTACGGCGAGGTCGCGGAGTAGCGGGCGCCGCACCCAGGGCCGCGTTCACGGCGCCGGCCGCCCGCCCGGTGACCGGGCGGGTGGCCACGGGCGGTGCCCCCGGTGATCGGGCCGGCCGCGACGCGTGTCCCCGGTGACCGGGCCGGCCGCTCCGGCCGAACCCCGGGCGACCGGGCTCATCGTGCCGGGTCGTGTCCCCGGTGACCGGGCTGGCCGGCCCAGGCAGCACGCCTGGCGAGGGGGCTGACCGCGCTGGCCGCGCTCTCGGTGGCCGGGCTGATCGCGCCGGGTCGTGTCCCCGGTGACCGGGCTGGCCGGCCCCGGCAGCACCCCTGGGGAGCGGGCTGGCCGCGCTCCCGGTGGCCGGGCTGATCGTGCCGGGTCGTGTCCCCTGTGACCGGGCTGGCCGGCCCAGGCAGTACCCCTGGGGAGCGGGGTGACCGCGCTGGCCGCGCTCTCGGTGGCTGGGCCTGACCGCCTCGGCCGTACTCCCCGCGACCGAGCTGACCGGCCCCGGCCGCACCCCCGGTGACCGCGCTGACCGTACTCCCGGTCATCGGGGTGACCGCACCCCTGGCGACCGGGCTCACCGCGACGGCCCGTGCCCCCGGTGACCCGGCTCACCGGGAACGCCGGACCCGGTGGCCGTATTCACCGGGAAGGCCCCTGCTCAACCCGTTCTGCCCCTCGTTCACGGGCACTTCGCGGCTTGCCCGGCCGTTCACACAACGACGGCCGGGGAGGGTACCGTTCGGTAGCGGCGGGACCGGTGTCCCGTCCGCCAGCGCCCATTGCCTGTACGAGACGGAGTGGCACCGGATGCAGCACGCAGTGGGGGCTCCGCTGCCGCCGCCCCATCAGCCGGGGCACGGACCGGCCGGAGGCTGGTCACCCGCCGGACACCATCCGGGGCAGCCGGGCCCCGCGCCCGCTCCGGGATTCGCCGGAGGCCCGGTCCCGCCGGGTGCCCCTCCCGCTCAGCCCCCGCAGCACCCCGCGGCCCCCCAGCACGCGCCCGGGCAGCCTCCGCAGCACCCCTCCGCGCAGCCTCCGGCCCACCGGCCGGTGCCGCCGCCGGACAGCACCGGGCACGTTCAACTGCCGCCCGGCGCCCCGGTCGCCATGCCGAGCCCGCCGCCCGCCCCCGGCACCCCCGACCCGGCCGCCACCACGCTCGCCGTCCTGCTCATCGGCCCCGCCGGCGCCGGCAAGACCAGCGTCGCCAAGTACTGGGCAGACCACCGCCGCGTCCCCACCGCCCACATCAGCCTGGACGACGTACGCGAGTGGGTCCGCTCGGGCTTCGCCGACCCCCAGTCGGGGTGGAACGACCACTCCGAGGCGCAGTACCGCCTGGCCCGCCGCACCTGCGGCTTCGCCGCGCGGAACTTCCTGGCCAACGGCATCTCCTGCATCCTGGACGACGCCGTGTTCCCGGACCGTCCGGTCGTCGGCCTCGGCGGCTGGAAGCGGCACGTCGGGCCGGGCCTGCTGCCGGTCGTGCTGCTGCCGGGCCTGGAGATCGTCCTGGAGCGCAACGCGGAGCGCTCGGGCAACCGCCGGCTCAGTGACGAGGAGGTCGCGCGCATCCACGGCCGGATGGCCGGCTGGTACGGCTCGGGCCTTCCCATCATCGACAACTCCCAGCTCGACGTGGCCACCACGGCCCGCGTCCTGGACGACGTCCTGGCCCGCTCGATCGCGAGCCCACCCCAGTGGTGAAGCACCCCTGACCCGCCCCGCCGCTCCACCCGCCCGGACCGGGGTGGGGCAAGCTCCCCGGGCCTGGGAGGTTCGGCCCGCGCTCGACTGGATGATCCGTCCGGCCCCGCCCGGCCCCCGTCCGGCCCTCTGGACCGGCGGCATCCGCCCCGCGCTCGTACGCTCGGTTCATGTCAGAGGTGTACGCGACCCGCAGAGAGCGGCTCCGGGAACGTTGTGCGGCGAGTGGTGGCGCGACCGCGCTGGTGACTCGGCCCGCCAATGTGAGGTACCTCGCGGGCGCGGCTCCGCGCGGCTCCGTCCTGCTGCTGCTCGGCCGGGGCGAGGACATGCTGCTGTGCGGTGGACCGCCGACCGGCGATGTCGCGGAGGGACGCCCGGACGACGCGCTGGACCTGCGGGTCCTGCCGCGCGCCGGCGGTGACCCGGCCGTCGCCGCCGCCGGCATGGCCGCCGGACACGGCGCCGACACCCTCGCCGTCGAGGAACACCATCTGACCGTCACCCGCCACCGCGCCCTCGGCTCGGTCGCCCCCCGGCTGCGCCTCACGGATCTGGGCGGCGCGGTCGAACAGCTCCGCGTCATCAAAGACGAGGAGGAGATCTCCGCCCTGCGGACCGGCGCCGAGATCGCCGACCAGGCCCTCGGCGAACTCCTCGAATCCATCCTCGTCGGCCGGACCGAACGCCATCTCGCGCTGGAACTGGAGCGCAGACTCGTCGACCACGGCGCCGACGGACCCGCCTTCACCACCTCGGTCGGCACCGGCCCGAACTCGGGCAGGCGCGGCCACCGCCCCACCGACCGGCGGGTGGAGGAGGGCGACTTCCTCTCCGTCTGCCTGGGCGCGGCCTACCGCGGCTACCGCTGTGAGATCGGCCGTACGTTCGTGATCGGCACCTCGCCCGCCGACTGGCAGATCGAGCTGTACGACCTCGTCTTCGCCGCTCAGCGCGCCGCCCGCGAGGCGCTCCTGCCCGGCGCCGCCTACCGCGACGTGGACCACGCCGCCCGCCAGGTACTGGACTCCGCCGGGCACGCGGAAGGGCTGTCCCCCCTCACCGGGCACGGGGTCGGGCTCGAAATCGACGAGGACCCGCAGCTTGCCCCCGCGGCCATGGGTAAACTGGACGCTTGCGTGCCGGTCACCGTCGAACCGGGGGTCCACCTCCCGGGACGGGGCGGCGTCCGGATCGATGACACGCTCGTCGTACGCCCCGAGGCGGACGGCGGACCCGAGCTACTCACCATCACGACCAAGGAGCTGCTCGCGCTCTAGCTCTCGGAGCTGTGCGCCTGCGCCGGGGTCGTCCACGTCAGTCCAGGAGATTCCGCAACCGTGGCTTCCACGAACGACCTCAAGAACGGCCTGGTGCTCAAGCTCGACGGAGGCCAGCTCTGGTCCGTCGTCGAGTTCCAGCACGTCAAGCCCGGCAAGGGCCCGGCCTTCGTGCGCACCAAGCTGAAGAACGTGCTCTCCGGCAAGGTCGTCGACAAGACGTTCAACGCCGGCGTCAAGGTCGAGACGGCCACGATCGACAAGCGCGACATGCAGTTCTCGTACATGGACGGCGAGTACTTCGTCTTCATGGACATGGACACGTACGACCAGCTCATGGTCGACCGCAAGTCCGTCGGCGACGCCGCCAACTTCCTGATCGAGGGCTTCACCGCCACCGTCGCCCAGCACGAGGGCGAGGTGCTCTTCGTGGAGCTGCCCGCCGCCGTCGAGCTGGTCATCCAGGAGACCGAGCCCGGCGTCCAGGGCGACCGCTCCACCGGTGGCACCAAGCCCGCCACCCTGGAGACCGGCCACCAGATCCAGGTCCCGCTCTTCATCACCACCGGTGAGAAGATCAAGGTCGACACCCGCACGAGCGACTACCTCGGCCGGGTGAACAGCTAACCGTGGCTGCCCGCAACACGGCCCGCAAGCGCGCCTTCCAGATCCTCTTCGAGGGCGACCAGCGCGGTGTGGACGTCCTGACGGTCCTCGCCGACTGGATCCGGCACTCCCGGTCCGACACCCGGCAGCCGCCGGTCAGCGAGTACACGATGCAGCTCGTCGAGGGGTACGCCACCAAGGTGCGCCGGATCGACGACCTGATCGCGCAGTACGCCGTCGGCTGGACGCTGGACAGGATGCCGGTCGTGGACCGCAACATCCTGCGTCTCGGCGCCTACGAGCTGATCTGGGTCGACGAGACCCCCGACGCGGTGGTGCTCGACGAGTCGGTGCAGCTCGCCAAGGAGTTCTCCACGGACGACTCGCCCTCGTTCGTGAACGGCCTGCTCGGCCGTTTCAAGGAGCTGAAGCCGTCGCTGCGCCGCGACGAGGACTAGTCACGGCGCGAACGGCGCGAACGACAGCCGCGTACGCCCCCCGGGGGGGGCGTAGGCAACGCCGGAGGGCCCGCGGCACGACCGCCGCGGGCCCTCCGGCGTTCTCGGACGTTCTCCGGTGTCCTCCGGCTGTTCTCCGGCTGTTCTCCGGTGTCTCCGAGGCCTCACCGCCCCCGCCCGGTTCCCACCGCTGGGAGCGCGAAAAACCGCCGGGGGGGGGCGGCGGCAACAGTGAGGTCCCACCCCCCCGGCCGCGTCTTCTTGT
>NZ_JBEYFY010000036.1:0-66803 GCF_040703595.1 Streptomyces sp. NPDC007084 | reverse complement strand
CCGCTACGACAAACGAGCCCGCCACTACAAAGCCCTGGTCACCATCGCCTGCCTACGACTCTGGCTCCCCACCGACATTGCGGACACACCCTAGGTCCGGAACCCGATGCGCCGAGGGCCGGGGGCGTGTTTGGCTGCTGTCATGACCGAATTCAGCGAGGCGGAGCGTACGTACCTGAGGTCGCAGCGGCTGGGCCGGCTGGCCACCGTGGACCCGCTCGGGCAGCCCCAGGCCAACCCCGTCGGCTTCTTCCCGCAGGACGACGGGACGATCCTGATCGGCGGGTACGCCATGGGGACGACCAAGAAGTGGCGCAACCTCCAGAAGAACCCGAAGGTCGCGCTGGTCGTGGACGACATCGTGAGCGTGACCCCGTGGAAGGTACGCGGCCTCGACATCCGCGGGGAGGCCGAACTCCTCACGGGGAAGCACGACTTGGGCCCGCACTTCAGCGAGGAACTGATCCGGATCCACCCGCGCAGGATTCACAGTTGGGGCCTGGAGGACTGAACGGCCTGCGCCCCGGGCCGCCGACCGCCGGCCTGGCGACTGGGTACCGCTACAACTCCCCAGCCAGCCGCAGGTGTTGGACCGCGTACGAGCGCCAAGGGCGCCAGGCGTCCGGGGTGGTCATGTCCGGGGGTGCGGTGTCCGGGTCGCCGAGGGCTCGGGTACGGATGACGGTGGCCGTGGTGCCGTCCATGCCGGGGAGGGCGAGCAGGGACCGCTCCGCCTCGTCGCGGTCCGCGCCGGGGTCGAGACGCAGGGCGCCGTCGGCGAGGGCCGTGGTCAGGGCGCCGAGGGGGCCGGCCGGCTCCGCCTGCGCGAGGACGGCGGCTTCCGGGAAGAGGTGCGTGAGCGGGCCGTGGGGGGCGTCCAGCGTTTTCCCGTAGCGCAGCACGAGGCGTTCGGCCTCCGCCTTCCCCACCAGCGCGCGTACCGCCAGCTCGTGCGGATCGGCGGTGCCCGGCGAGCGCAGCCCCGGGCGGGCGGCGACGAGCGGGGCCAGCCGGGCGTCGGCGGCCAGGCGTTCGTCCACGGCGTACGGGTCGGCGTCGAGGTCGAACAGGCGGCGCAAGCGCTGGACGGCGGTGGTGAGGTCGCGCAGGTCGGTGAGGTGCAGCCGGGCGTCCAGCCAGCCGCCCGGGTTCCCCTCGGACCGGTGGGCGAGGTGTGCCGTGCGCCCGGCGGACGCACTTCGGCCGCTTCCCCCGCCGGGCCGCTCGTCGACTTCGGCGATTCCGGTTCCGTACGGGAGCCGCAGGGTGCGGCGGTACGTGCGCCGGCCGCGGCTGCCGGTGACGGTCTCGACGCCCGGGACGGCCTCGGCGGCCAGCAGGTCGAAGACGGCGGCGGACCGGTAGGGGCCGCGGTAGGCGAGCCGGAGGGGGATACCTGCGGCGGGGGCGTCCGAGAGGGGGGCGTCCGAGGTGGGCGTGGGCGCGCTGCGGGGAGTGGGGCCGGTGCGGGGCGCGGCGGCGCGCAGCTCGCTCGGCGTGGACGCGTAGACCGCGCGGATCGTGTCGTTGAACTGGCGCACGCTCGCGAAGCCGGCCGCGAAGGCGATCTGTGTGATGGGCAGGCCGGTGGTCTGGAGCAGAACACGGGCGGTGTGCGCGCGCTGGGCACGGGCGAGCGCCACGGGGCCCGCCCCGACCTCGGCGGTAAGCTGCCGCTGCACCTGGCGGGCGCTGTAGCCGAGCCGGGCGGCGAGCCCTGCGACGCCCTCGCGGTCGACCACGCCGTCGCCGATCAGGCGCATGGCGCGGCCGACGGCATCGGCGCGTACGTTCCACTCGGCGGAACCGGGCGCGGCGTCCGGGCGGCAGCGGCGGCAGGCCCGGAAGCCGGAGCCTTGCGCGGCGGCGGCCGTCGCGTAGAAACGGACGTTCTGCCGCTTCGGCGTCACCGCGGGGCAGCTGGGCCGGCAGTAGATCCCGGTCGTCTGTACGGCGAAGAAGAACTCCCCGTCGAAACGGGCGTCCCGGCTCCGCACGGCCTCGTACCTGGTGTCCTCGTCGCTCACCCTTCCAGTGTGGCCCGGAACGAACCACCGAGCTGGCGGAAATCGGACACCGCGTTGAGGTGGCGCCACTCCCCCGGACCGGGGCGAAGCCCGGCGTGACGTCGCCGAACCCCGGCCCCGCCCCGCCCCGCCCACATCCATGCCCGGCAGCGGGCCAGAGAATCTGGCTCACCGTCGGGACGGCGGGCGGGGGGCGGCGGACGGGGGCCCTGGGCCGGTTACCAGCGGCCCCGTTTGGCCTCCAGTGCCGCGCGGCCCTCCGCGCCCTTGCGCTTCCAGTCGCGGCGGATCTCGGCGCGGAGCCGGGCGTCCGTCTTGGCGACGATCCGCTGGTTCTCGCGGAGCAGCTTGCGGTAGCTGTCGAGGCGGCGTTCCGGCAGGTCGCCGGACTCGACGGCCTCCAGTACCGCGCAGCCGGGCTCGGCGGTGTGCGCGCAGTCCTGGAAGCGGCAGTCGGCGGCGAACTCCTCGATCTCGGCGAACACCTGCCCGACACCGGTCTCGGCGTCCCACAGGCCCACGCCGCGCAGCCCCGGGGTGTCGATGAGGACCCCGCCACCGGGCAGGACGAGGAGGTTGCGGGTGGTCGTGGTGTGCCGGCCCTTGCCGTCCATGTCACGGGTGGCCTGGACCTCCATGACGTCCTCCCCGAGCAGGGCGTTGGCGAGGGTGGACTTCCCGGCGCCGGACGGGCCGAGGAGGACCGCGGTCCCGCCGGCGAGCACCGCTTCCAGGACGTCGAGCCCTTCGCCCGTCGCGGAGCTGACGGTGAGCACCGGTACGCCCGGCGCCGCGGTCCGCACGTCCTGGGCGAGGTGTCCGACCGTGGCCGGGTCGGGCACCAGGTCGGCCTTGGTGAGGACGACCACCGGCTGGGCGCCGGACTCCCAGGCCAGGGCGAGGAAGCGTTCGACCCGGCCGAGGTCGAGTTCGACGGCGAGGGACACGGCGACGACGGCGTGGTCGACGTTGGCGGCGAGGATCTGCCCCTCGGAGCGCTTGGAGGAGGTGGAGCGCACGAAGGCGGTACGGCGCGGCAGATACGCCCGTACGTAGCAGGGCTCGCCGGAGGGTTCGACGGCGACCCAGTCGCCGGTGCACACCACCCGCATCGGGTCGGGCGGTGTCACGAACGCGGTGTCCGCGCGGATGACCCCGTCGGCGGTGGCCACGTCGCACTGGCCGCGGTCGACGCGGATCACGCGTCCGGCGACGAGACCTTCGGCGAGGTGGGGAGCGAACTCGTCGGCCCAGGCGTCGTCCCAGCCGTAGGCGGCGAGCGGGGAGGGGGCCAGGGAGGCGGACGAGGTGGGCAGGGCGGAGCTGGAAGTCAAGGGAGACCCTTCACAAGGGCGGCCCCGGCGACGCGCTCGGCGGCGCGAAGGAAGTGGAAGGTCAGCCGGTGGCCACGGAGGTGGACGTGATGAACTTCTGGACGCGGGCAGGGCCCGTCTCGAAGACAGCCATCGTTCACACCTCCTCCGCGCGCGATCACGCGCGCTCGACGTCATCCGCGACGACGGTCGTCGTCGCTCCGACTGCGCCAACTGTAGGGACCCCTCGGCGGCGGCGCCATCGATTTACGGCGAGCGCGTGTGCGCGGGCGCGCAGACCGCCCCGTTGAGGGAGATCGTGCCCGGTGGCGTGTTGGTGTGCTGCCGGGAGCCGAGGAAGCCGACGGTGACCGAACCGCCCGCGGGGACCGTCCTGTTGTAGTCGGCGGGGGTGACGGTCACGTGGGCGCCGTGCTGGTCGGGGGTGCCGTCCCACATCTGGGTGACGCGCTGGCCGTCACCGAAGGTCCAGGCGAGCCGCCAGGTGTCGAGGGGCTCGGCGGTGGTGACGGTGACGGAGGCCTCGAAGCCGTCGGGCCATTCGCTGACGAGGGTGTACGCGGCCTCGCAGGCCGAGTCGCGCACCGGGTCCGGGACGGTGTGGTCGACGGCGCGGGCCGGAGGCGTGGACGGGCCCTGGGTTTCGGGGGCGGGGCGGGCGTCGGCGGTGGGCCCGGTCGGTTCGGGCGAGACGAGGGTGCCGTCGGCGCGGGTGGTGGCCGGCGGGGAGGAGACGGCCGGGGCGGGCGGCGCCGGGGCCGCCACCGGCTGTTCGGCGGCGGGCCCGTCGGCGCGGGGCGCGGCCTGCGGGCCGTCGTCGGCGCCGAAGGGCATCAGGGAGACGGCGAGCGCGAGGCCGGAGACGACGAGGGCGGCGGCCAGCACGCCGGTGCGGCCGATGCGTGGCGCGGCCTCCCGGTTGTCGGCGATACCGGTGTCCACGGTGGCGTCGGTGCGTCCGCCGCGGAGTCCGGCTTCCGCGGCGCGGCGGCGGCGTTCGAGATAGGCGAGGCCGCCCCAGCCGATCACGCCGCCCGCGAGGGCGGCGGGCAGTCCGCCGCCGTGCAGGCGCAGGCAGGCGGCAGCCTCGGCGCACTCCGCGCACTGGGCGAGGTGCCGGGAGAGGTCTTCGGGCGTCTCGGCCGCCGGGGAGCGGGTGACGGCGTCGAGGAGGCGGGCGTAGCTGCGGCAGGCGGCGTCCATCGGGGTGTCGAGGTGGCCGCGGTGGCAGCGGTCCCTGAACAGGGCGCGTACTTCGCCGAGTTCCCCGGCCGCCGCGACCGGGTCCAGGCCTAGCCGCCGGGCCACGGCGGGCAGCGGAAGGGCCTCGACCTCGACCAGCCACAGGAGGGTGGCGTCGGCTTCCTGGAGGTCTCTGAGGCCGCGCAGCGCGATCGGGCGGTGCAGCGGGGGCCCGGTGTAGCGGGCGGCCTTCGCGGAGTTGAGCCAGAGCCTGAGGTCGGGGTCCAGCCGGTGTCCCTGGCCGTGCGCCTCCCAGCCGGCGGCGGTGGTGCGAACGGAACCGAGCAGCAGGGGTATCCGGGGCAGCCCCGGTGTCCTGCGGCCGGTGTTCCGCGCCCGGGCCTCGGCGGCGCGGGCCTCGTGGACGCCGTGGGTGAAGGCCTCGGTGGCCAGTTGGGTGGCGGCGGCCGAACCGGACGAGCACAGGTCGGCGTACGAGAGGACCGCGTCCCAGCACTCCGAGAACAACGCGGCCTCGGCGGCGTCCCGGGGGGTCGGCAGGTCGGGCATGCGGGCTCCTGCATCCACTGCGTTCGTGTGCGACGTCAGGTAACGCCCAACTCGGCCTCCGGACCGGGCAGTTGGAGAACTTCCCGACAACGGGCCCGAGCCTTTCACGGCTCCGACACAACTGACAAGCCGTTCCCTCACATCGCGCGACCGGACGGTCACGCGCCGGTGATTCCGCGTTCCCGCGCCGAGGGCGGCCACGCACGGCACGCGAACCCGCCCGGACCGGACGCGGGGTCAACGTCCGTCCCGGACGCCGGGCCAACGTCCGGTCCGGGCGGGGGCCAACGTCCGGTCCGGGCGGGGGTGTTCGTCGTTCGTCGTGCCACGCGCGCGCCGACGGGGCGGACCCGGGCGGCGCGTGCGGCACGTACAGGAGAGGGTGAGAGCGCCGGTCAGACCTGGGGGGCCGGCTCCTGCGCGGGGAGGCTGTCCATGAAGGAGCTGACGGAGAAGACCGCGCGTCCCGGACCCGGCTCCCCGTACCCGGGGGGCGACTTGAGGCCGAAGTCGTCCATGGTGGCGCGGTAGGCCTCCAGCAGACGGATGTGGTACTCCAGCGGCGCGCCCTGCGGGTTGGCCTTGCCGAGCGGGGTCGTCGGCTCCGGGCACCAGGTGGTGAAGCGGGGGGTGATGCCGTGGGACATGAAGAAGCGCAGCCCCTCGGTCGTCGACGCGATGGCCTCGTCGACGCTGGTGAAGCCGAACGGCTCGGCCATCTCCACGCCCGCCACGAAGTTGGGGATCACGTTGCGCGCGCCGAAGATCTCCGCGGAGTCGAGGATGCGCTTGTGCCACTCGTCCCGGCCGACGTAGCGCTCCTTGCCGGGGCAGTACATCTTGAACAGGTACTCGTCCCACACCTCGTAGTTGGGGTGGTAGATCTGCACGCCGTAGTCCTTGAACCGCTGGACGTCGTCGCGGGGCAGCGCCTGGGCCACCACCTTGCCGATCCAGCGGCCGGGGAACCGCTCCTCGATGGCCTTGGCGTAGTGGCCGTAGAAGTCGGCCTCGTCGCGGCCGGAGACCGTCTTGGTGATCGCCCCGCCGGTGAGGGTGTAGGCGGTGGACGCCTTCGCGGTGTCGTACCGGTCGATGATCTCCAGGGCTTCGAGGACCTCCTCGACGTCCTTGACCCCGGTGTAGGGGCGGCCGGCCGCCTTGTGCTGGCGCCAGTTGTGGTTGATGTCGCAGTACTGGCACTCCTCCTTGGCGCCGAAGTACTGGCAGACCCGGAACACCGTGAGGTAGATCAGGTAGCCCCACTGGATCGTCGGCGCCACCTCCATCACGGACTTCCCGTTGGAGAGCTTGTGCCGGTAGTACTCGGGCATCGGCGGCACGCCGACGTCGGAGATCCGCTTCCCGTCGAGATAGAGCCCGAGGACGCCCTCGTCGTCGTCGGCGGCGACCCGGTAGGGCGAGGACGGGTTGACGCGGACGGAGACCACCGTGCGCCGCAGGTCGTACGGACCGCCGGTGAGGATGATCTCCTCGGGCGGGCGCCGGAGCGCGGCCTCGCCCAGCTCGGGGAGCGTGCCGTGGTCGAAGGAGAAGATGAAGTACGACTTCGGCTTGACCTCACCGTTCTCGTTGTCGCTGAGGGCCGAGGCGTCGAAGGCCACACCCCCGCGGAGCAGGTCCTCCTTGAAGACGGCC
This sequence comes from Streptomyces sp. NPDC007084, assembly GCF_040703595.1. Lineage (NCBI taxonomy): Bacteria > Bacillati > Actinomycetota > Actinomycetes > Kitasatosporales > Streptomycetaceae > Streptomyces > Streptomyces sp. NPDC007084. Next base: position 60,031 of record NZ_JBEYFY010000036.1, on the reverse strand, counting down.
TCCCGCGGCACGTGCGGGAACCGCTCCATCAGATCCTCGACCAGCGCGGTGCGGCTGCCCATCCCGTTCTCCTCGCTCCCGACCTGCTTCGTCTGTCGTGTTCGACTCCTCACGGTATGCCCCCGGCGTCGCGTCAGCCGTGCCGGGTCCCCTCCCGGCGCGCGATGTGGTCCGGGGCGGGCGGCGCGGAGGGCAGCAGGGGGTCGGGCACGGGCGCGCCCCAGCTGGCCGTCAGCGGGAGCGTGCCGGCCCACAGGCCCAGTGCGGCGTCGGGCCCGTCCCCGTCGTCCGGGGCGCCGGTGCGGATCTTGACGGAGGCCTCTTCGAGGGACAGCGCGAGCACGGTGGTCGCGGCCAGTTCCTTGCGGCTGGGGCGGCGCGCGTAGTCCCACTGGCCGGGAGTGGCGTGCTCGGTGAGCAGGCGCAGCGCCTCGGTCTTCTCGTCGGGGTCGGTGATCTTCCGGGGCACCCCGTGGATCATCGCGCTGCGGTAGTTCACCCCGTGCTCGAAGACCGAGCGCGCGAGGACGAGCCCGTCGACGTGCGTCACGGTGACGCACACGGGGGTGTCGCCCGCGAGGCTCCGGCTCGCCACGGACCCGTGGACGTACAGGTCGCGCTCGCCCCGCCCGTACACCGTCGGCACCACGATGGGCCGCCCGTCGACGATCACCCCGAGGTGGCAGACGAACCCCGCGTCGAGGATCGCGTCGAGGTCGGCCCGGTCGAGACTGCCCTGCTCGCGCAGGCGGCGGTGCCGGGTGAGGTCGCTGTCGGGGAGCGGTCCATAGGTCATGCGCGAGAGAGTAACGATATCGGCCGCCGTCAGGACATGACTCAACCGAAATAGTCGTACGCACGCCACTTCACCACCGTATCCGCACCGCCGTGCAGGCTTTGGTCCCCTCGCCCGCCCGGAAGTCGTTTGCGCGGCTCCCGCTCCGCTGCCAGGGTCGCGACCATGCCGACCTTCGCCGCGTACGACGGGACAGAGCTGGCCTGCAAAGTGCTCGGGGACGGGCCGCCCCTGGTGTGTCTGCCGGGCGGGCCGATGCAGGACTGCTCCTACCTCGGTGAGCTGGGCGGGCTGTCGGCGCACCGGCGGCTGATCCTGGCGGACCCGCGCGGGACGGGCGGGTCCGCGGTCCCCGAGGACCCCGCCACCTACCGCTGCGACCGGCTCGTGGACGACGTGGAGGCGCTGCGCGAGCATCTCGGCCTGGACCGGCTCGACCTGCTCGCCCACTCCGCCGGTACGAACCTGGCGGTGCTGTACGCCGAGCGGCACCCGGAGCGGGTCGCGCGGCTCGCGCTGATCACGCCGAGCCCCTACGCGGTGGGCGTCGAGATCACCGGCGCCGTCCGGCGGGAGACGGCGCTGCTGCGGCACGCGGAGCCGTGGTTCCCGGAGGCGTTCGCGGCGCTGGAGCGGATCGTCGCCGGGGACGGGGACGCCGAGGCGTTCCTGGCCATCGCGCCCTTCTGGTACGGGCGTTGGGACGAGGACGCCCGGGCGCACCGGGCCGCGGAGGACGCGCACCGGAACCAGGAGGCGGCGGCCCGCTACGGGGACGGCGCGTTCACCCCGGACGCCACCCGGGCGGCGCTCGCCCGTCTGTCGTGCCCGGTGCTCGTGCTCGCCGGTGAGGTCGACCTGAACTCCCCGCCTTCCGCCGTCGCCGAGGTCGCCGCCGTGTTCCCGCACGCCGAGATGGTCGTCCAGCCCGGGGCCGGGCACTTTCCGTGGCTGGACGACGCGGAGCAGTTCGTGGGGACGACGGCGGGCTTCCTCGCGCGACAGCGGTAGGGCGGGTGGTCGCCGCCCGGGGACCCGGGCACCCGGCCAGGCGGGGTGTGGGGTGGTGCCCCGGCCGGCCTCGGGCCGCGTCCCGCCCGCGAAGCCGCCTTCAGGCGGCCCGGTCCAGCTCCCCCGCGTCGACGCCGAACTCCAACTCCCGCCCCGACAGCAGGCGTTCCAGTTCTCCCAGGACCGTCGCGCCGAGCCGGGCGACCTCGTTGCCCTGGGAACCGGCGATATGAGGGGTGACGAAGGCGTTCGGGAGGCCGAAGAGCGGGGAGGCGGCCGGGAGGGGCTCGGGGTCGGTGACGTCGAGAATCGCGCTGATCCGGCCGGAGCGCAGCTCCTCGACCAAGGCCTCGTGGTCGACGAGGGAGCCGCGCGCGGTGTTCACGAGGACCGATCCGTCTGGCATCAGGGCGAGTTCGCGGCGGCCGACGAGGTGCCGGGTCTCGGGTGTCTCGGGGGCGTGGACGGTGACGATGTCGCTGCCGGCGAGCACGGCGTCCAGCGGCAGCAGCGGCACGCCGAGGGCCGCCGCACCGGCCCGGTCGACGTAGGGGTCGGCGAGGCTCACCTCCAGGTCGAAGGGGCGCAGCAGCTCGATGAGGCGACGCCCGACTCGGGAGGCGCCGATGACGCCGACCCGGCGGCCGAAGTTGCCGACGCCGGGCAGGATCTCCCCGTAGGGGAAGGCCCGTTCGGCACGGAGGCGGTCCCGGAACGCGAAGACGTTCTTGCCGGCGAGCAGGATCATGGCGAGCGTGTACTCGGCGACGGGCAGCGCGTTCGCGTCGGCGGCCGACGACACGGCGATCCCCCGGTCCCACACCTCCCGCGTGGTGAACCCCTTCACGGAACCGGCGGCATGGAGCACCGCGCGCAGCTCCGGCGCCGCCGCCAGCGCGTCGGCGTCGAGGACCGGGCAGCCCCAGCCGGTGATCAGGATCTCGGTGCGGGCGAGCCGCGCACGCACCCGGGGATCGGTGAAGTCCCTTGCCACCAGGTCGGGATCGAGGTCCACGAGGTCACGCAGCCGGGTGAGCGTGTCCGGCGGGAAGACGCGCGGCACGTTCTCGGCGGTCATGGCGAACATCGCGACGGGGCGCTTCGGCACGGAGGGCCTTCCGGTTCGGGGGCGGTCGGGTTCGGGGGTGGGCGGTGCTGGGGCCGTCGGCTCGGGGGTGGGCAGCCCCTCCGAGGAGGGCGGGCCGCCCCCAGGACGGGGCTCCTGCGGGGACGGGGCTCCTCCGAGGCGGCGGCCGGAGGCGGCAGACGGAAGCGGCGGTCCGTCGGCAACCGCTCTCCACGCTAGATCGCCGCGCGTGAGAGGGTCAACGGAGAGGTCTGCCACCTGGGCGGACCGGCGCGGTACGTTCGCCGGGCGGTCAGCGCACGCGCGGCGGCCGGCGGACATCCGGGGAGGAACGGCACGATGACTCAGACCCTCACCAACTGGGCGGGCAACATCACCTACGCGGCGAAGGAACTCCACCGGCCCGCCACGCTCGCCGCGCTCCGTACGCTGGTCGCCGAGAGCCCCCGGGTGCGGGTGCTGGGCAGCGGGCACTCCTTCAACAGGATCGCCGAACCAGGCTCCGACGGCATCCTGTTGTCGCTGACCGAGCTGCCGCCCACGATCGACGTCGACACCGCGGCCCGTACGGTACGGGTGTCGGGCGGCGTCCGCTACGCCGAACTCGCCCGCCGGGTACGGGCGAAGGGGCTGGCGCTGCACAACATGGCCTCCCTGCCGCACATCTCGGTGGCCGGTTCGGTCGCCACCGGCACCCATGGCTCGGGGGTCGCGAACGGGTCGCTGGCCGCCGCCGTCCGCGAGGTCGAGTTGATCACCGCGGACGGCTCCGGACTGACGATCACCCGCGGCGAGGACCGTTTCGACGGCGCGGTGACCGCCCTGGGCGCCCTCGGAGTGGTCACCGCCCTCACGCTCGACCTGGAAGCGGACTTCGAGGTGAGCCAGCATGTGTTCACCGAACTCCCGCTGGAGGGACTGGACTTCGAGAAGGTCGCGTCCCACGCGTACAGCGTGAGCCTGTTCACGGACTGGGGGCGGCCCGGTTTCCGCCAGGTGTGGCTGAAGCGGCGCACCGACCAGCCGCTGCCGGACTTCCCGTGGGCGGCGCCCGCGACCGAGGCGATGCATCCGGTGCCGGGGATGCCCGCCCGCAACTGCACGGAACAGTTCGGTGTGCCGGGGCCCTGGCACGAGCGACTGCCGCATTTCCGGGCCGAGTTCACGCCGAGCAACGGCTCCGAGCTGCAGTCCGAGTACCTGTTGCCGCGCAGCGACGCCCTGGCCGCGCTGCACGCCCTGGACGCCATTCGCGGGACGATCGCGCCGCTGCTCCAGATCTGCGAGGTGCGGACCGTCGCCGCCGACCGCCAGTGGCTGAGCCCGGCGTACGGACGGGACACCGTGGCCCTGCACTTCACCTGGGTCGACGACATGGCGGCCGTGCTGCCGGTGGTGCGGCGGGTGGAACAGGCCCTGGAGCCGTTCGCGCCGCGCCCGCACTGGGGCAAGGTCTTCGCCGTGCCGGCACAGGCGCTGCGCGAGCGCTATCCACGGCTGCCCGAGTTCCGGGCGCTGGTGGACAGCCTCGACCCGGCCGGCACGTTCACCAACGCCTTCGTGGAGGACGTCCTGCCGCCTCGCTCCTGAACACGGACAACGGGCCGACCGAGGAGACGTATGTCATTCCGCACCTTTGACCCGCACCCCGCCCCCGCACCGTCCGCCACCGACTACATCGAGGACGTCTCCCCCGGCCACGGCGCGCTCCCGCCGCGTGCCCGGTACGCGACCTCGGACGCGCGAACCCTTTCGCTGAACGGGCGTTGGCACTTCCGCCTCTCCCCCACGGCCGACACGCAAGACGACTCCTTCGCCGCCGAGGGGTACGCGCCGCACGGCCCCCGAGACGGTCAGGGCTGGGACGAGATCCAGGTCCCCGGCCACTGGGTGCTCCAAGGGCACGGCTCGCCGATCTACACCAACCAGCGCTACCCGTTCCCGCTCGACCCGCCCCGCGTGCCGACCGAGAACCCGACCGGTGACCATCTGCGCTTCTTCGACCTGCCGGCGGACTGGCCCGCGGAGGGCGGTACGGTGCTGCGCTTCGACGGCGTCGAGTCCTGCGCCCGGGTGTGGCTGAACGGCACGGACCTCGGCACGTTCAAGGGCTCCCGGCTCCCCCACGAGTTCGCCGTCGGTCACCTGCTGCGGCCGGGCCGCAACGCGCTCGCCGTGCGGGTGCACCAGTGGTCGGCGGGCTCGTATCTGGAGGACCAGGACCAGTGGTGGCTGCCGGGCGTCTTCCGTGACGTGACCCTGCTGCACCGGCCGGCCGGCGGCGTGCTCGACTTCTTCGTACACGCCGGCTACGACCACCGCGAGGGCCTCGGCACCCTGCGCGTCGACTCCGACGTCGACGGGCGGGTCCTCGTACCCGCCCTCGGTGTCGACATGGCGACCGGCGAGGACGTCACCGTGCCGGTGGAACCGTGGACGGCCGAGACGCCCCGGCTGTACGACGGCGAACTGGTCACCGAGGGCGAGCGCGTCGCCCTGCGGATCGGCTTCCGCACCGTCGCCCTCGACGGCGGCCAGATCAAGGTCAACGGCCGGGCGGTCCTCTTCAAGGGCGTCAACCGGCACGAGTGGCACCCGGAGACGGGCCGCGCCCTCGACGTGGAGACGATGCTCGCGGACGTGCTGCTGATGAAGCGTCACAACGTCAACGCCGTCCGCACCGCGCACTATCCGCCGCACCCCGCCTTTCTCGACCTGTGCGACGAGTACGGCCTGTGGGTGGTGGACGAATGCGATCTGGAGACCCACGGCTTCACCGAGGAGGGCTGGCGCGGCAACCCGGTGGACGACGACCGCTGGACGCCCGCGCTCCTCGACCGGGCCGCCCGGATGGTCGAGCGTGACAAGAACCATCCGTCCGTCGTCCTGTGGTCGCTCGGCAACGAAGCGGGCACCGGACGGGGACTGACGGCGATGGCCGACTGGATCCGGGGCCGCGACAGCTCCCGCCTCATCCACTACGAGGGTGACCCCACGTGCCGTGACACGGACGTCTATTCGCGCATGTACGCCGACCACGCCGAGGTCGAACGCATCGGCCGCCACGAGGACGAGAACGAGAACGGAGGCGACGAAAGGCGGCGTCAACTGCCCTTCATCCTCTGCGAGTACGGCCACGCCATGGGCAACGGGCCCGGTGGACTGGCCGATTACCAGCGGCTGTTCACCGCGTACGACCGTGTCCAGGGCGGCTTCGTCTGGGAGTGGATCGACCACGGGGTCAAGGACGAGCGGTACGGGTTCGCGTACGGCGGTGACTTCGGCGAGGAGCTGCACGACGGGAACTTCGTCTGCGACGGGCTGCTCTTCCCTGACCGGACACCGTCCCCGGGACTCGTCGAGTACAAGAAGGTGATCGAACCGGTCCGCATCGACACCGCCGGCGCTTCCGGCTCCTCCGTCGTCCGGGTCACCAACGGGTATGACTTCGCCGGACTTTCGGCGCTCGCCTTCTCGTGGTCGTACCAGGTGGACGGCGTGACCGTCGGCTCGGGCCCGCTTCAGGTGCCGGACGCGGCCCCCGGCGAGTCGGCCGAAGTGAAGCTGCCCGCACCGCCCGTGGACCCGGGGAACGCCGAGGCGCACTGGACGGTCCGGGCGGCCCTCGCCGAGGACACGGCGTGGGCGCCGCGCGGCCACGAGGTCGCCTGGGCCCAACTGCCGTCCGCCGGGCCCGTGTCGGCGGCTCCGCTCGCCCGGTTCGTCGCCCCGGCGCGCGGCGAGCGGACGGTCACCCTCGGGCCGGGCACCTTCGACGCCCGTACCGGCGAGCCGCTCTCGATCGGCGGGGTCGGCGTCACGGGCCTGCGGCTCGACGTGTGGCGGGCGCCGACCGACAACGACAACGGCGCGCACTGGCAGCCGGACGCCCGCTTCGGCCCGCTCTGGCGCGCCCTGGGCCTGCACCGGACGCGGCACCGCCTGGACGCGGTGGAACCGGGCGAGGACGCGCTGACCGTACGGACCCGGGTGGCACCGGCCGCCCGCGGGGTGGGCCTGCGCACGGTGTACCGGTGGACGTCCGACGGCGTACGGCTGCGGCTCACCGTGTCCGTGGCCCCGGAGGGCGACTGGAAGCTGCCGTTGCCCCGGCTCGGAGTCCGGCTAGGCCTCGCCGGGTCGGCGGACCGAGTTACCTGGTTCGGCGGCGGGCCGGGCGAGGGGTACCCGGACACCAAGTCGGCTGCCAGGAACGGTCGTTGGGAGTCGACGGTGGACGCGATGCAGACTCCGTACGTGCGCCCGCAGGAGAACGGCGCCCGGCCCGACGTCCGTTGGGCGGAGATCGGCGGCCTGCGCATCGAGGGCGAGCCGCCGTTCTGGTTCACCGCGCGGCGCTGGACGACCGAGCAACTGGACGCGGCGGACCATCTGACGGACCTGACGCCCGGCGACACGGTCTGGGTCAACCTCGACCACGGCCAGCAGGGCATCGGCTCCCAGTCGTGCGGCCCGGGCGTGCTCCCGCCGTACCGACTGCACGCGGAACCGGCGGAGTTCTCGTTCGTGTTCTCGGACGCCGACTGAGCCGGGTGGCACGTCCACCGCCCCGAAATTCCGCGGAGCCCACGCGGCACCGCACCTACGGTCCATCCACTGCGCGGTCGACGAGGAACCAGCACGTCGACCGGCACAGGGACCGGTACAGGGACCAGCACAGGGACCGGTCCACGTGGACCAGTACATGGCCCCGGGGCGTGGACAAGCACGAGAAGCAGAACGCGAACGACGCCGGGGAAGAGGAAGAGACACCATCCCAACGCGCACTATCGCGAGGTCCCACGAACGCGTACTATCGCGTTCAGTCTCTCCGCCGTGCCCGCGGCGCCCGCTGCGCCCGCCGAGTACGACAACCCCGCCCCGTTGAGGAGCCCTTCATGCCCGATGTGCTGAGCCCCGTCCTCGATCTCGTGACCGTACGCGGCACCGTCACGGAGGCCGAGCAGGTCACCGCCCGGATGCGTCGGCTGCGTATCGACAGCGGGCAACTGGCCGGTCTGGAGGTCCGGCCAGGCCAGCAGGTGCGGGTCCTGGTCGGCGGGCTCACCCTCCGTACGTACTCGATCTGGCACTACGACCCGTCCGGCGGCGTCGAGTTGTGCGTACTGGACCACGCGGCGGGCGGACCGGGCGCCCGATGGGGCCGCACCGTCGCACCAGGCGAACAGGTGCGGCTGCGGCGGCCCGAGGGCACCTTCACGCTGCGCCCCGACGCCGCCCACCACTTCTTCGTCGGCGACGAGACGGCCTCGGTCGCGTTCGGTGCGATGCTCGCGGCACTGCCCGGGGAGGCCGTCGTCTCCGGGTGCGTCGAGACGGCCACGGAAGCGGACCGGCTGCCGCTGGCGGGCGGCGACCGGCTCGACTGGGTCATCCGGGGCGAGACGTCACTGCCGGACGCGGTACGACGTCTCGCCCCCGAACCCGGCGGGATCGCGTATGTCGCCGGGGAGGCACGGGGCGTGCAAGCGGTGCGGCGGGTGCTCCAGGAGGCCGGGTGGGACCGGCGCGCGGTCCTGACCAAGCCGTTCTGGACTCCGGGCAAGAAGGGCATGGACTGACGGCCGGGGCGTACGCCTCCGCCCTGAGGAGACACCACCGCCGTCTTCGGCCGCCGTCGCAACTACACCTCGGGCCAAGGGCGTTCACGCTCGGCGGTCGAGCCCTCGCGCGCCGAGCGCCTGGACGTCCGCGTACGACGGGACCGTTCCCTCAGTGGCCCGGCCGGCTCGGATGGCGAGGGCCGTGTCGACGGCGGCGCCCAGGGCGCGGCGGTAAAGCAGGGAGCCGAGACTGATCCGGCGGACGCCGAGGTCACCGAGTTGGGCGACGGGCGGGCCGAGCGGTGAGTAGAGGATGTTGAGCGGCGCGTCGAACGTCGTCACCAGGTCCGAGATGCGGTCCGGGTCGCTCAGGCCGGGCACGAACACGCCGTCGGCGCCCGCCTGGAGGTAGGCGTCGAGGCGGCGGCAGGTGTCGGCGTGGTCGCCGTCGCCGAGCCAGTAGGTGTCTGTCCGGGCGTTGACGAACAGGTGGGGGACGGCGGCCTTGACCGCGGCGATCTTCGCGGCGTGCGACGGAGCGGGCCCGAGCCCGTCCTCGATGTTGACGCCCACCGCTCCGGCGTCGGCCAGTTCACGGGCCAGCGCGGCGACGTCGTCCGGGTCCCCGCCGAAGCCGTCCTCGGCGTCCACCGAGAGCAGGAAACGGCCTCCGCCGAGCCGCCGGGCCAACTGGACCGTGAGGTCGCGCGTCGCCGCCGCGCCGTCGGGCAGCCCGGCGGCGGCGGCGACACCGAGACTCGTCGTCCCGACGGCCTCGAACCCCTCCCCGGCCAGCGCGAGAGCGGACGCGTGGTCCCAGGCGTTGGGCAGCAGCAGCGGGACGTCGGCGTGGTGCAGCGCGGCGAAGTCGGCGGCGCCGGCCGGGTTTTCTCGCGGGGCAGCGGTCATACGGGGACGATAGCGGCGGGACGGTTCGGTACCGGGCGAACCATCCCGGCCGCCTCCCCCCCTCAGCGGGTCGACGCCGCCGCGCTCGCCGAGCCTGGAACAGTTCCCCCTCGGACCGTTCGGACCTCGACGCTCGGCGAAGGCCCGTCCGGGCCCGTGGCCGTGCCGCCCGGCGTGAAGCGGAAGCTTGACTCGTCCTCCGGGGTCCAGGTCACCGTCAGGTCGTACGTGCCCGGTTCCGCGTCCTCGGCCGGTGCCACCCGGACGGACACCAGGTCCGTGAGCGGGCGGGAGTCCGGGACGGGTTCGGCGGTGAGACGGGCGAGGGCGACGAAGAGGGAGGCGCCGGTTCCGGTGGTGCCGGTCGCCGCCTCCGGCAGGCCCTCCGCCGCCGCTCCGCCGCCCGACAGGCCGTACACCGGCCGGAGTTCGGAGCGCGCCCCGCCCCGTGCCGCCCAGCCCGTCACCCGCACCGGCGTCCCCTCGGCCGCGCCCGCCACCAGGTGGGCCCGCACCTCGACGGCACCCCGCGCGACCACGAGCCCGGCCACGGCCACTCCCTCCGCGACGGTGTGCCGGGACGCCGCCCAGCCCTCGCCGACGCCCAGCGGCCGGATCGCGGTACGGCTCGCGTCGGCACCGACGATCACGCTGTTGTCGTACGACGGCGAGGGCTCCGTGACGGTGGAGTAGGCGAGCCGTGTGTAGTAAGGGTCGTAGCGGGCGTCCTCGCTGCCGTGGTTGTGGAGCCGGACCAGACCGTCCGAACGGGTCGACTGGATCAGCCAGTTGGGCGGTCCGACCGGGGTGACCGCGTCCGCGCGCTCCGCCGGGCCCGGCTCCTCCCGCACCGTCCACACCGGGTGGTCCGGGGGCAGCAGCAGACAGACGAAGGCCTTGGCGGCCCAGTACGGGGAGGCCGGTCCCGAGTAGTTCTGGAGGACCGACTCGTCGGGGCCGCGCCAGCCGAGGGTGAGCAGGCCGTAGCCGTCGGTCGCCCCCCGGTCGAGGAAGTAGCGCAGGGCGCCCGAGGCGAGGCGGCGGGTCTCACCCGGGGACAGGGGCGTACGGCCGGTGAGCGCGCCGAGCCAGAGCGGGGCGGTGGCGGCGAAGCGGTAGGTCAGCGAGCGGCCCTGCATCACCGGCGCGCCGTCGCCGCCGAACAGCCGGGCGTAGGTGGCGAGATGGGCCTCCAGGCGGCCCGCGTACAGGTCGAGGAGGCGGCTGTCGTCCGCGAGATGGGCGTGCAGCACCGGATAGAGGTGCATGGCCCAGCCGTTGTAGTAGTCGAACTTGCGGCCGTGGCCGTCGGTGTACCAGCCGTCGCCGAGGTACCACTGCTCGATGCGTTCCAGACCACGGTCGATCACCGCGCGCGAGAGGTCGGGCTCGTGTCCGATCTCGTGGAGGAAGCCGCCGACCGTCACGGGGAACAACTCCCAGTTGTTGGGCCAGGGTTCGGCCTTCAGCGCGTCACCGAGCCAGTCGGCGGCACGCTGCCGCACGCCGTCGTCCAGCCGGTCCCAGAGCAGTGGGCGGGTCAGCCGGAGCGCGAGCGCGATGGACGCGGCCTCCACGAGCGGCTGGCTACGGTGTCCGACCCGGGGCCAGACGCCCGCCGTTCCGGCGGCGAGGCCGTCCGCGTACCGCTCCAGGACCTTCTCGTCCCGGCGGAAGCCCGCCAGCAGCAGGGTCCGGGCGTATCCCTCCAGCCCGTCGGAGAGCCGGCCGGAGGCGCTCGGGCGCCCGCCGGGGAGGTGATAGAGGGCGCCGCCCTCGGCCGCGTAGGGCGCCACGGCGGCGAGCAGGGAGTCGGCGGCCCCTTCCCAGTGGGCGCGCGTACGGCCGGTGTACGGGCTCAGGGTGCGGTCCTCGGCGGGGTCGGCGGACTCGGCGGGCTCGGCGGGCATCAGCGCGGCTTCCTGTCGCAGGGGTGAGCGTCCGGGCAGGTGGACGCTACCCTCCCGGGCAAGCGCTTTCTAGACCCCCGGCGGCGCCGTTGGGGGCTCCACTCGCCGGGCGGTGATCAGCTCGTGCAGATAGCGCTTGGTGACGCTGCCTCCGTACCGGCGGTCGATCAGCCCGGCGATACAGGCGAGCAGGCCGTCGCGGGCGGGGGCGGGCAGGGCCCGGTGGCCGGAGTAGGTGCGCAGCACGTCCAGGTAGGCCTCGGTGGTGTAGGTGATCTCCCGGGAGAAGCGCCGGACACGGACCGGACCGAGCCGGTCGGAGACATCGAGTTCACCGGTGTCGGAGGCGACGTCGTCCTCCTCGGATGCGCGCAGGCCGGGCGGGGTGGCGGGGTCCCAGCGTTCGTAGCAGTCCTGCGCCTCCGCGAAGAACTCCCTGGAGCCGCCCGCCACATGGTGGGTGGTGACCAGCGCGAGGGTGCCGCCCGGGGCGAGCGCGGCGGTCATCCGGGGGACGCGCACCGCCGGGTCGATCCAGTGGAAGGCGGTGGCGCAGACCGACAGTGCGAAGGTCCGGCCTGGTGGCGGGCGCCACTCCTCGAAGGCGCCGACCTCGACACGGGCGTCCGGGAACGGCCGCAGGTTGCGCCGGGTCACCGCCGCGAGCGAGGGCCCCAGTTCAACCGCCGTGATCCGGCAGCCCGCCCGGGCGAGCGGCACGGTGAGCTGTCCCGTCCCCGGGCCCACCTCCAGGACGCGGGTGCCCGGGGTCAGCCCCGCCTCGCCGATCAGGGCCTCGACCAGGGCGGCCGGGTAGGCGGGACGGGCCCGGTCGTACAGCTCGGCGTCCTCGTCGAACACGTCTCGCAGCATGGGGCCAGGCTAGGGGGCGGGGACGGGTTGGGGGCGGGGGCGGGTTGGGGGCCGCGGCGCGGACTGGGGGTCGGGGCGCGGACTGGGGGTCGGGGCGCGGTCTGGGGGTCGGGGCGCGGTCTGGGGGCCGGGGCGCGGTCTGGGGGGCACGGTCTGGCGGAGGGATACGACCCGGCGCCGCTCCCCTGCCCACCTGCGGCCTGCCACCTCCGCCGGCCCACCTGCCCACCTGCCCACCTGCGGCCGGCCATCTCCCACCTGGCCCTGGCCCTGGCACCTGGCACCTGGCACCTGGCACCTGGCACCTGGCACCTGCCTGACAGGACCCCCTCCGGATCGACTAGCGTCGTGGGATGACCAGCGACGCGACCGGCGGCCCGGCCGGTGAGGCCCCCCGTACCCCCCGCACGTTCTCCGAGGCGCTCTCCCTCGGCACGGTGGTGCTCGACGGCGGTATGTCCAACCAGCTTGAGTCGGCCGGTCACGACCTGAGTGACGCGCTGTGGTCGGCGCGATTGCTCGCGGAGCGGCCCGAGGCGGTCGTGGAGGCGCATCTCGCCTACTTCGAGGCGGGCGCGGATGTCGCGATCACCGCCAGTTACCAGGCGACGTTCGAGGGCTTCGCCCGCCGGGGCATCCCGCACGAGCGGGCGGCCCGACTCCTCGGCCTGAGCGTCGAGTCGGCGCGTGAGGCCGCCCGGCAGGCGCACGCCAAGGGTGTCACGCGGCCCCTGTGGGTGGCGGCGTCCGTCGGTCCGTACGGGGCGATGCTCGCGGACGGTTCGGAGTACCGGGGCCGGTACGGGCTGAGCGTGGCCGAGCTGGAGCGGTTCCACCGGCCGCGCCTGGAGGTGCTGGCCGCCGACGCGCCCGACGTGCTGGCCCTGGAGACGGTCCCGGACGCCGACGAGGGGCTGGCCCTGCTGCGGGCGGTGCGCGGGCTCGGCGTACCGGCGTGGCTGTCGTTCAGTGTCGACGGTGACCGTACGCGGGCCGGTCAGCCGCTGGAGGAGGCGTTCGCGCCGGCCGCCGAGGCGGACGAGATCGTCGCGGTCGGGGTGAACTGCTGCGCGCCCGGCGACGTGGACGCGGCGGTCGCCATCGCGGCCCGGGTCACCGGGAAGCCCGTCGTGGTCTACCCGAACAGCGGCGAGGCCTGGGACGCCGACGCCCGCGCCTGGACCGGGAGTTCCACCTTCACGGCCGCCCAGGTCGACCGGTGGGAACGGGCCGGCGCACGGCTCGTCGGCGGATGCTGCCGGGTGGGACCGGAGGCGATCAGGGGGATCGCGACGGCGGTTCGGGGCGACTGACACCCCGGCCGGTACCGTCCCGTCGGCGCCCGCCCGGCAAAATGCCGGAGGCCGACGGCCGAAGGCCGGAAACCGGCGCCCCACCGACACCGGCACCGGGCGCCGAAGGCCGCACCCGGGCCCTCACCGCCACCGTCACCGTCACCGTCACCGTCACCGTCACCGTCACCGTCACCGTCACCGTCACCGTCACCGGGCATCCTCACGCCCGCCCGACTGCGCACCCCGCTAAAGGGTGTTGCAGAAGGTCTGGCTTCGGCAGGTCGAAGTGGTGTCTGGCCTGCTGTTTCACCGTGTCATGGCGAGGTTGTGCATGGTGGTGATGGCCTGGACCGCGTGGTGGAGGCCGTCTCCTTTCTGGCGGCAGTCGCGCAGGATCTTCCAGTTCTTCATCCGGGCGAAGGTGTGCTCGACGCGGGCGCGGACCCGTCGGTGCTCGGCGTTGTCTTCTTCCTGGCCGCGCAGGAGGGGGCGGCCGGCTCTCTTGCGGTGCGGGACGATCAGGCCGGTGCCGAGGTAGGCGCCGTCCGCGATCACCGTCGTTCCCGCCGCCAGGGCGGGCAGACCTGACTCCCGCCACACGTGGGCGTCGGCCTTGTTGCCCGGCGCTGGTCGAGCCGCCGCAACAACCAGGCGGGTGTCGGCGTCGATGATGACCTGCACGTTCGCCGAGAACCGGTAGTTGCGGGAGGAGGCCCCGACCTTGCGGTCGCGGACCGGGATCAGGGTACCGTCCACGATCCACAACCGCTCGGTGTCCGTCACCGGCCGCGGAGCCGGCTCAAGCGCCAGCAGCGGACGAAGCCGCTGGATGACCCGGCAGACCGTGGCCGGCGAGACACCGAACAGCGGCGCCAACTGTCGCATGGTGAGGTTCGTACGGTAGTACACGGCCACCAGCAGCACCCGGTCCGGCAGCGGCAGGCACCACGGCCGGCCACCACCCGGACCATTCCCACCCCGTTCCCGCACCACTTTCACCAGCTTCGCGAACCGGTCCATCCGCAAGCCCGTGAACGTCTCCACCCACACCGGCTCAGCCCGCAACACCCCGCCCATACAGGCAAAATGCCCATAACAGAGGCTTCTGCAACACTTTTTAGGGGCTGTTGCGAAAGTGCCAGTCACAGCCACTCGTTGCGCCGCGGGAGGTCACCGGGCCGACCGGCCGTGATCACGACGGACAGCGGCTTGCCCCCACGGGGTAGGGTCCCGCAAGTGGAGATCATGGACTTGACCGCACTGGAACGTCGCCTCTGTCAGGCCTTCCCCCGCGGGGAACCGATCGACCTCCGCCAAGCCCAGGACGAGGACCCGGAGGATCCCCGCGCATGGGGCCCCGAGCGAACGGTCCGCGCCGAGGTCATCCGCACCGTTCTCCTCAGCGATCCGTCCGAACCCGGCGAAGTGCCCGCCCTCCACCTCACCGGCGCCCGGATCGTCGGCGTCCTGAACCTCCAGTATGCGGAGATACCCCACCCCGTCCGCCTCACCGCCTGCCACTTCGAGCAGACGCCGGAGTTCCACGGAACACAGACCAGCCTGCTCGACCTCAGCTCGTCACACCTCCCCGCCCTCAGGGCCACCGCCATACGCGTCAATGACGTCCTGCGGCTCACCGACTGCCGCATCCCCGGGACCGTGCAGTTGGGCAGCGCTCAGGTCATGGGCGGAATCTTCCTCGACCGCGCCCGCCTCGGTGTCGACGGGGAGCCCGCACTCGAGCTCAGCCAGGCTTCCGTCGGCAACGACATCTGGGCGGCCGGGCTCGTGGCACTGGGCGAGATACGCCTGGGATCCGCCCGTATCGAGGGGCACCCTCGATCTTGAGGACGCCCACATCAAGAACCCAGCGGGCGATGCCCTCAACGCCGCTCACCTCACGGTCGGAGCAAGACTCAACGCGGGCGGCCTCCACGCCGAAGGCCGGGTCAGGCTCACCGCGGCCAAGATCACCGGCTGGCTCACGTTCATCGAGGCCCGGCTCCGCAACCCGGGAGGTGTCGCACTGGGAGTCAGCAGCTGCGAGGCAGCCGGGTTCTCGCTCTGGGACGCGGCCCCGGTCTCCGGCAGCGTCAAGATGCACTACTCCAACTTCAAGGTCATCCACGCCAAGCCCGAGGTCTGGCCCGCCACCGTGCGGCTGGAGGGTCTGACGTACGAGACCCTCGCTCCGCGTCTGCCCGCCGCACAACGACTTGCCCTGCTTGAGCGGGACGAAGCCGGCTTCGTTCCTCACGCCTACGAGCAGCTCGCGGCCGTGTACCGCCGCGTCGGTGACGACGCCGAAGCCCGTGCCGTCCAGCTCGCCAAGCAACGCCGGCACCGCACCACGCTGCCCTGGTACGGAAAGCTCTGGGGCCGCCTCCAGGACGCGACCGTCGGCTACGGTTTCCGCCCCACCCGTGCCATGGCCTGGCTCCTGGCCCTGCTACTCCTCGGCTCCGTCGCCTTCGCTCTCCACCACTCGCGCCCGGCCGAGCGCGGCAAAGGTCCGGAGTTCAATCCCGTCGTCTACACCCTCGACCTGCTCCTGCCCATCGTCGACTTCGGCCAGGAGAAGGCATTCACTCCCACCGGCCTCTACCAATGGCTGTCCTATCTCCTGATCGCAGCAGGCTGGATCCTCGCCACGACCGTCGCCGCCGGGGTGACCCGCAATCTCAACCGCCCATGACCCGCCCTGCTTGGGAACCGCGATTTCGTGGTTCCCAAGCAGACGGTCCGGCGTCGTTTCCGCATCTCGCGACAGGCCCTAGGGGTGTCGCGACCGTGCTGGTCACAGCCATTCGTTGATGGCTGCGATCAGCACGGTCGCTTCGTAGCGGACGGCAAGTTTGTCGTATCCGGTGGCAACGGCCCGGTGCCGCTTGAGCCGGTTGATTCCGTACTCGACAGCGTGCCGATGCTTGTAGTCATCCTTGTCGAACGCCGGCGGCCGCCCGCCACGCGATCCGCGCCTCAGCCGGTTGCGGACCCGGTCCGCCGGCACCGGAATCGTGGCCTTGATCCCGCGTCTGCGCAGGTAGGAACGGTTGCTGCGGGAGTCGTATGCCTTGTCGGCCCGGACCCGGTCGGACGCTTGCGCGGCCGGCCGAGTCCCAGCCGGGGGACCCGGATCGCTTCCAGGACCGGCTCGAACTGGGGTGAGTCGCCGCGCTGCCCAGCTGTGATCACCACGGACAGGGGCTTCTGTCCCTGCTCGACCGCGAGGTGGATCTTGCTGGTCAGCCCGCCCCGGGACCGCCCGAGGCCGTGGTCGGCCGGCTCGACGAAGACACCGCCGGGCGGTTCCTTCTGGAGGTCCCCTTTTTCGCCGCCCCGGCGGCGTGCTGGTGGGCCCGGCAGACGGTGGAGTCGACGTTGACCTCCCAGGTGATCAGGCCCTTCGCGTCCGCCTCGGCCTGGAGCTGCGTGAGGATCCTGGCCCAGGTCCCGTCCCGTTGCCAGCGCCGGAACAGGTCATAGACCCGGTCCCACGGGCCATACCTTTCGGGCACGTCCCGCCACGGGGCACCGGTCCGGGTCCGCCACCGTATGCCGTCTATCAGCTGCCGTCGCGTCCACACCTGCGGACGTCCCGGCTTGATGCCTCGCGGCAGTAACGGCTCCATCCGGACCCACTGGCCATCCGTCAGATCCCCATGTCCCACGAAGCACGACCATCAACGAGCAAGATCCACTTTCGCAACAGGCCCTGGGCACCCCTTCCGCTCAACGCCAACCGGCGCGGCCCCCGCAGCCCCCCCCTGCGCCCCCTGGACCCTCACCTTCGCGCCCGTCCCGCCCCACCCGCGCCCTCCGGACCGCCACCCCGAGCGTTCGACCTGCGGAAGCGGCGGACGGCGGACAGCGGGGTCGCGATGCGCGTGCTGGTGTCCGGGGCGCGATGCGCCGGGGTTCCGGGTTCGGCGGGCCCGGATTCGGCTGGTCCGAGGTCGGTGGCTCCGGGGCCGGTTGCTCCGGGCCGACTGGTCCGGTCGCCGGGGTGGCCGTGGTCCTGGGGGGCCGCGCCGACTCCGCTTCCCAGAGGGCGAGTTCACGGTCGCGCGGCCCGTGCACGGTGTACGGGTCGCCCGCGCCGAAGACCCGGACCGGGTGTGAGCCGTCCCAGGCCTGCCACCCGGGGTCGCCGTCGACCGCGAACCGCACCCACGCGCCGTGCATGGCGTCGGCCAGTTCATGCGGGGCCCCCTCGCCCGCGAGTTTCTCCGACTCGGGCACGTCGGGGGTGTCGAAGACGAAGCCCAACTCCAGGGCGTGGCAGGCGCCGAGGTCCGGCACGTTGGACGGCCAGGCGAACTCGTACACGTAGGCCGGAGCCCGGAGGCCGTCGTGCGCGCCCGCGTCATCCACGTCCGAGCCGTGCGCGTCCGAGCCGTGCGCGTCCGAGCTGTGGGAGTCGGCGAGGCGGTGCAGCGGGACCCGCAGGATGTGGTCGGTGACCAGTTGGCCGACGAGGTCGGCGGTGCGGGCCTCCGGGTGGAGGGCGCGGTAGCCGCGGGGGACCTCGTGGCCGCAGTGGCAGCGGGCCATGGCCCCGGCCAGGGCGACCGGGCCGAGCCGGTCCACGCGGTCCAGCAGGCCGCCCGGTGCGAGCCACAGCCGGTACTCGTCGCGGGTCCAGCCGAGGAGAAGGCTTACGTCCGGTGCCGCCCCCTCGGTCAGGGCCTCCATCGGATCGCGGGGCACGAGGTCGCCGTCGACGACGATGCCGAAGGCGGGCCCGCCGAGCACCGGGCTGCTGAGCCGGCCCACGTCGGCCTGGGTGCGCAGGAGCAGGTCGCGGTCGACGGCGGCGAAGGCCTCCGCCGTCGCCGGGATCTTCAGCCGGGTGGCCATCCTGCGGACCATCCGGCGCACCTTGTCGCGGTCGCTCGCCTCGGGCGGTCCGCTCTGCAGGACGGCCCGCTGGAAGAGTCCCTCGGCGCGCGGGCTCGCGAGCAGCGCGCCGGTACTGATGGCCCCGGCGGACTGGCCGGCGAGGGTCACACGGCCGGGATCGCCGCCGAACGCGCCGACGGACTCGCGCACCCACTCCAGCGCGGCCAGTTGGTCGCGCAGTCCGGCGTTGGCGGGCGCGTCCGGGAAGAGGCCGTAACCCTCCACTCCCAGGCGGTAGTTGAGGGACACGAAGACGATGCCGTCCCGGGCGAAGGCGCGCCCGTCGCAGACGGGTACGGCCGAGGAGCCGCGGGTCAGGGAGCCGCCGTGGAGCCACACCATGACGGGCAGCCGGGCGGCGGGGTCGGGGGACGGTGTCCACACGTTCAGGTTGAGGCAGTCGTCGCCGGGCACACTGGGGTCGGACAGCAGCCGTCCGAACGCCTCGGAGTACGGCGGTTTCGGCGGCGTCGGCCCGAAGGCGCCTGCGTCACGCACCCCGTCCCAGGGCTCCGGCGGCACGGGCGGGCGGAAGCGGCGGGGGCCGAAGGGCGGGGCGGCGTAGGGGATGCCCCGGAAGACCGCGATCCCGTTCTCGTACCGGCCGCGCACCCTTCCGTACGGGGTGGCGACCACCGGGTCCTTCGCCTCCGTCGGTTCCACCGCGTCCACCGCCATCCCGGACCAGCTCCCATCGTCGCGAGTCGTAAGGATCAGAGCATCACATCGCGTCCCGGTATTCCTGCGGGCGTCCCCATTCGGCCGATATGACGGTACGTCCCTGGTCAGCGCGTCGCGGCAGGGCCGGCCCCGGTTTCCGCCCGGCCTTTGGCCCCGGCCCCGGTTTCCGCCCGGCCTTTGGCCCCGGCTCCGGTCGCGGCCCAGGTGATGCCGCCGAGGAGATGCCGGCGGAAGTCCTCGTCGGCGTAGGCGTCGGCGGTGTGTCCGAGGGCGGTGTAGAAGACCCGGCCGGCGCCCTGGTTCCGGCACCAGACGAGGGGGTGGTCGTCGCCCATCCGCCCTCCCTCGTAGGAGGATTCGTCGGCCGAGACGAGCACGCGTACCGAACGGCGGGGACTGGCACGGAAGTCGTACCACTCGTCCGTGAACTCCCAGACGGGCGGCAGGTGTCGGGTGGCCGGATGGCCGTGGTCCTCGACGACGGCGCGGCCGGGCTAGAGGTCGGGGTGCCGGTCGAAGCGGGCGCCGAGCAGTTCGCCGTAGTACGGCCAGTCGTACTCGGTGCAGGCCGCCGCGTGCACCCCCGCGAACCCGCCGCCCCCGTCGACATAGGCCGCGAGCCGGTCGCGTCCGGCCGGGGTCAGCACGTCGCCGCTGGTCGACAGCAAGACGACCACCGCGTACGCGTCGAGGCCCGCCTCGAAGGCCGCCGGGTCCTCGGTGGCGTCGACGGCGAACCCGTACGCCTCCCCGAGGGCCCGTACGGCGGCGATCCCGGCCGGGATGGAGTCGTGCCGGTAGTCGGCGGTTCGGGTGTAGACGAGGACGCGGAAGGTCATGCCCGGAGCGTAGTGGCGGCCCCGGTCGGGGCTGAGGCCCCCGGACCCGGGCCCGGGACGCGCAGACCGCCCGGCGCCTCGGCATGTCGGCCGGCCGTCGGGCCCTGTCACCCCGGCCAAGCGGCCCACCCCGCCCTTTGACGGACGCGCCATAACTCCCCTGACGGGCGGGTCATACCTCTCCTGACGGGCGTGCCATACCTCCCCGGCACGCGGCCCGCCCCCGTCCGGCCCCCGCCGCCGTAGCCTGCGGCCCCGGACGGGCCACAGAAAAGCGGGCTCCGCCCCGGCTTCGGCGCCGGCCCCACCCCTACCCCCAGCCCCAGCCCCAGCCCCAGCCCCAGGACAGCCGACCATGTCCGATTCCTGCAAGACTCCCTCCCCCGGCCCCTCCTACCGTGATCGCATGACTCCTCGATTCGATGTGGTCGGCCTGGTCGTCTCCGACATGGCCGCCTCTCTCGCCTTCTACGCCCGGCTCGGGCTCGACTTCCCCGTGGGAGCCGAGGCCGAGCCGCATGTCGAGGCCGGGCTGCCCGGTGGGCTGCGGCTCGCGCTGGACACGGAGGAGACCGTGCGGTCCTTCCACCCCGGCTGGCGGCCCCCGGCCGGTGGTGGCCGGGTGTCTCTCGCCTTCCGGTGTGACGATCCGGCCGAGGTCGACGCGGTGTACGAGGGACTGGTCGGCGCCGGGCACCACGGTGAGCTGAAGCCCTGGGACGCCTTCTGGGGCATGCGGTACGCCGTCGTGCACGATCCGGACGGCAACGCCGTGGACCTGTTCGCTCCGCTGCCCGGGGACCAGTCGCCCGCCCAGGCAACCTGACCGCTACCGCCGGGGGATCAGCTCACCCAGCGTCGACCCGGTCAACTCCCTTACGTCCCGCGCCAGATGGGCCTGGTCGGCGAAGCCGGCGCGGACGGCGGTGTCCGCGAAGGGGACGCCGGAGCGGGCCAGGGCGAGGGCGCGTTGCAGGCGCAGGACGCGGGCCAGGGTCTTGGGACCGTAGCCGAACGCGGCGAGGGAACGGCGGTGCAACTGTCTTGCGCTCAGGCCCAGTTCGTCGGCGGTCCGGCCGACCGGGCGGCCCGCGTCGAGGGCGGCCACGACCTTCAGGAGCAGCGGGTCGGGCCGCTCGGCGTCGGCCGCCCGGCGCAGGGCGACGTCCTCCAGCGCGGTCACGGGGTCGGCGGCGCCGTCGATCCGGGCGGTGATGCGGCGCACCTCGGCGGCGGGCCACAGGTCGGTCAACTCCACGCGCCGGTCCCGGAGTTCGTCTGCCGGTACGCCCAGGTAGGCGGGCGCCGTGCCGGGGTGGAAGCGGACGCCCGCCCAGCCGCCGGGCGGCATCGCGTCCGGGAGGTGGGGTCCGGTGTCCGGACCGGCAACCAGCAGCCGGCCCTCGGTCCACAGCAGGTCCATACAGCCGTCCGGCAGCACGGCCGCGACGGAGGCAAGAGGAGCAACGGAAGCAACGGAAGCAGCGGGCGTACGGGACGCGTCCTCGGGGCCGTCCCCAAGCTCCTCGCCCCCGTTCCCCGACCCGGCGTCAGAGGCGCTGGGGACGCGGGTCCACACGACCGCGCCGGGCAGCCGGGAGGGCCGTTCCGCGTACATGGGTGCCAGGCTACGCCGGGCCCGTGCGGTGTTCCTGGGGGCTGACCCCGTAGACCCGCTTGAAGGCGCTGGACAGGGCGAAGGCGCTGCCGTAGCCGACACGGCGGGCGATGGTCTCCAGGGTGTCGTCGCTCTCGCGGAGCCGGTCGGCGGCCAGGGCGAGGCGGCGGCCGGTCAGATAGGTCATCGGGGGCTCCCCGACGAGTTCGCCGAAGCGGCGGGCGAGGGCGGCGCGTGAGACCCCGGCCTTGGCGGCGAGCGTCGCGACGGTCCAGGGGTGGGCGGGGTCGTCCTGGACGAGCCGCAGGACGCGGCCCACCACGGGATCGGCGAGGGCCTGGTACCAGCCGGGGGCGGCGGCCTCGGGGCGGGAGAACCAGGCCCGCAGCGCGGCGATCATCAGCAGGTCGAGCAGCCGGTCGAGGACGACCTCCTGGCCGGGTTCGTCGCGGACCATCTCGTCGGCGAGGATCGAGGTCAGCGGGGACGTCCACACGTCGGAGGTGAGCGACAGCAGCGGCGGCAGGGCGTCGAGCAGCCGGCCGTCGACCTCGCCGCGCATCAGGTAGGTGCCGATGAGCAGCACCGTGGAGCCGTCGAGCCGGTCGCCCCAGGTGCGCACCCCGAGGTCCCAGTGGCCGTTGAGCGAGCGGCCGTCGGGGTAGGAGCACTCGCCGCCGGGGAGGATCACGGCCTGCGGCGGGGTGCCGGGGTCGTCGGCGCAGAGGTACGGGGCGGGGCCGCGGGCGATGGCGAGATCGCCGGCCCGCAGCCGGACCCGTTCGCCGGCGTCCGCCACGACCCAGGCGTCACCGCGGGCCACGAGCATGATCGTCAGCGGGGCGCGGTCCTCGACGCGGATCGACCAGGGCGGGTCGAAGCAGGCGCGGATCATGAAGGCGCCCCGCGCGCGGGGACCCTCCAGCAGGCCGGCGAGGGGATCCCCCCGCGTGAGCATGTGTGAGCGCGGGGCGGCGTCCATGGCGCCAGCGTAGACGGACCGCCGGGGGTGTGCCGTGGGCGGCCGTGGATGTCGGTGGACGGTCGCTTATGGGAGCGAGCCGTTCGGCGATGGTCGCGGGCGCCGGGGCGGCAGTTGACTCGGAGCCATGACCAAGAACACGCGGGACATGACGGTACTGGTGACGGGCGCGACCGGGCGGACGGGGAGCCGGGTCGCTCAGGCGGCGCGGGCGGCGGGGCTGACCGTCCGGCCGGGATCGCGGGCGACCGGCTTCGACTGGCACGAGCCGTCGACCTGGGCGCGAGCGCTCGCGGGCGCCGACGCGGCGTATCTGGCGCATCCCACGGACGTGGGCGCCCCGGGTACGGCCGAGGCGGTCGGGGCGCTGGCCGGGGAGGCGGTGCGGGTCGGTGTGCGGCATCTGGTGCTGCTGTCCTCGCGGGGCGAGGAGCAGGCGGGGCCGGCCGAGGAGGCGCTCAGAGCGTCCGGCGCGCGCTGGACGATCGTACGGGCGGCGTGGTTCTCGCAGAACTTCAGCGAGGGGCCGCTGGTGGAGGGGCTGCGCCACGGGGAGCTGGTGTTCCCGGCGGGTGAGGTGCGGGAGCCTTTCGTGGATGTCCGGGACATCGCGGACGTCGTGGTGGCGGTGCTGACGGGGGGCGAGCGGTTCGCGGGCCGGGAGGTGGCGGTCTCGGGGCCCCGGCTGCTGTCGTTCCGGGAGGCGGTGGCGGAGATCGCGGCGGCCACCGGCGAGACGCTGACGTACACACCGGTGTCGGCACGGGAGTACGGCGAGGTTCTGGCGGGGTCCGGGGTGCCCGCCGGGGAGGTCGCGTTCCTCGTCGGCCTGTTCGAGAGCCTCCTCGACGGCCGGAACGCCCATCTGTCGGACGGGGTCCGGGAGATCCTCGGACGGCCGCCGCGCGACTTCACGGACTTCGCCCGGGAGGCCGCCGCGCGCGGCACGTGGAAGGGGTGACGGCACCCACCCGGGGACCGGCCCGGCAGGGCTCAGCACTGGCATCCGGCGGCCCGGCCCGGTCCTGGACTCCGGCGGCCCGGTGAGGCCCGGCCCCGGCGTCCGGGAAGCCGGCCGCCCCGGGAAGACCGGCGCGCGGCGGGCTCAGTCCTCGGGAGGGTGCTCCTCCGAGTCCTTGTCGGGACGGTGGCCGTGCTGGGGGTTCCTGGTGTGGGTGCGCAGCCGGGACGTCACGTCCTCCGGGGGCAGGAAGCGCGACCAGCGCTCCGGGAACTCGGAGGGCATGTCGGGGTCGTCGGGGTCGGCGTCGTAGTCGGAGTCGTACGAGCGGGTCGCGGCGGCGCGGGCCACGAACTCGGCGGCCTGGGCCTCGCGCATCCGCTCGTTGGCGGCGCGGGCCGCGGCGGTGGCGGCGGCCGGCCAGACCCGGTCGATGGCGGCGTTCACGGCCGCGCCGACGAGGACGGCGAACGCGGACACGCCGATCCACAGCAGGACGGCGACCGGCGCGGCGAGCGAACCGTAGATGGTGGGGCCCTCGACCGTGTTGGTGAGGTAGATGCGCAGCAGGAAGCTGCCGAGCACCCACATGGCGAGGGCGACCAGGGCGCCCGGCACGTCCTCCACCCACGGGGAGCGGACGGGCACGGACACGTGGTAGAGCGTGGTCAGGAAGACGATGGACAGCACGATGACGACGGGCCAGTACAGGACCTGGACGACGGTCGTGGACCACGGCACGAAGGTCACCACGGCGTCGGGGCCGGCCACCATCAGGGGCAGCGCGATCGAACCGATCAGCAGCGCCACGATGAACAGCAGGAACGACATGACCCGGGTCTTCACGATCCCGCGGGTGCCGTCGAGGCCGTACATCACGGTGATGGTGTCGATGAAGACGTTCACCGCGCGGGAGCCGGACCACAGGGCGAACAGGAAGCCGAGGGAGATGATGTCGGGCCGGCCGCCCTTCATCACGTCGTGCAGGATCGGCTCGGCGATCTGGTGCACGCCCTTCTCGGTGAGGACCGTGCGGGAGGCCTCCAGCAGGTTGGACTCCAGGCTGGCGATGGTGTCGGCGCCGGTCCAGTCGTCCACGTAACCGAGCAGGCCGATCATGCTGAGCAGCAGCGGTGGCACGGACAGGAGCGTGAAGAAGGCGGCCTCGGCCGCCAGCCCCAGGATCCGGTACTCCATGCACGAGTTGACGGTGTCCTTGAGCAGCAGCCAGGCGGTCCTGCGCTTCGAAACGTTCCGGTACAGCGCGCGTGCGCGGTGAAAGCGGCCCGGGCGGGGCCGTTCAGGTGTTTCTTTTGCCTGGTGCACGTCCTTACCGTATCCGTATGGCAGCCAGCACCCACACCGTGACCAACCAGGCTCCGCCCCTGGTCGGATATGACGTATTCGCCGCCGACCGGGCCCTCAGCGAGGCGGTCGACCGGCACCTCGATCCAGGGCTCCTCGACGAGGCCCGTGGCGAACTGTCCGCGCTCGGCCTCTCCTCCGGTTCCGCCCAGGTGCAGGAGTGGGGTGCGCTGGCCAACGAGAACCCGCCCAAGCTGCGCACCCACGACCGCTACGGCAACCGGATCGACCAGGTCGACTTCCATCCCGCCTGGCACCGGCTCCTCGGCAAGGGCGTGTCGGCGGGGCTCACCGCCGCGTGGAACCGGCCGGGAGGACATCTGCGGCGGGCGGCGGGCTTCGTCGTCTGGGCGCAGGCCGAGGCGGGCAACGGCTGCCCGCTGTCGATGACCCACGCGGCGGTACCCGCGCTGCGCACCGACCCGGCGCTCGCCGCCGAGTGGGAGCCGCGGCTGACGTCCACGATCTACGACCAGGAGCTGCGGCCCGCCTCCCGCAAGCCCGGGGTGATCTTCGGTATGGGCATGACCGAGAAGCAGGGCGGCAGTGACGTACGGGCCAACACGACCGAGGCGCGGCCGCTCGCCGAGGACGGGACGTACGGGCTGACCGGGCACAAGTGGTTCTGTTCGGCGCCGATGTCGGACGGTTTCCTCGTGCTGGCGCAGGCTCCGGGCGGGCTGACGTGCTTCCTGGTGCCGCGCGTCCTGGAGGACGGCACCCGCAACGTGTTCCGGATCCAGCGGCTCAAGGACAAGCTCGGCAACCGCTCGAACGCCTCCGGCGAGGTCGAGTTCGACGGGACCTGGGCGCGCCGGGTGGGCGAGGAGGGGCGCGGGGTGCGGACCATCATCGAGATGGTCGCGGCGACCCGGCTGGACTGTGTGCTCGGTTCGGCCGCGCTGATGCGGCAGGCCGTCGCGCAGGCGGTCCATCACGCCACGTACCGCGAGGCGTTCGGCGGGCTGCTCGTCGACAAGCCGCTGATGCGCAACGTGCTGGCGGATCTGGCGCTGGAGTCGGAGGCGGCGACCACGCTGGCGATGCGGCTGGCGGCGGCGTACGACGAGGGCGGCGAGCAGGAGCGGGCGTTCCTGCGGCTCGCGGTGCCGGCCGCCAAGTACTGGGTGACCAAGCGGTGTACGCCGGTCGCGGCGGAGGCGCTGGAGTGTCTGGGCGGCAACGGCTATGTCGAGGAGTCGGGCATGCCGCGGCTGTTGCGCGAGTCGCCCCTCAACTCCGTCTGGGAGGGCGCGGGCAACGTGCAGGCGCTGGACGTGCTGCGCGCACTGCGGCGGGAGCCGGGGGCGCTGGACGCGTATCTGCGGGAGGTGGGTCAGGCGCGCGGCGCGGACCACCGGCTGGACGGCGCCATCAAGAACCTGCTGGCCGAACTCGCGGACCTGGACGGCGTGGAGGGGCGGGCGCGGCGGCTGGTCGAGCGGATCGCGACGGTGCTCCAGGGGTCGCTGCTGGTCCGGTTCGCGCCGCCGGAGGTCGCGGACGCGTTCTGCGCGTCGCGGCTGGGCGGTGACTGGGGTTCGGCGTTCGGCACGCTGCCGCACAGTCTGGATCTGGCCACGGTGGTGGAGCGGGCCCGGCCGGTGGCGGTCTGATCGACCCGGTGCGGGGGTGGTGCCGCGCCGACACGGCACCACCCCCGCCTGGCCCCGTTCAGGAGCTCGGACGCCGCTCGGGCGGCGTCGCTGTCAGTTTCAGGGAACCTTGTGACCGTTGGCGAGAGTTGCAGACCGTTGCATTCCTTTGCGCACCTTGTACGAAGTCCGCGCGGACCGCGCCGAGAGCAGGCACGATGTGGGAGGACGGCGGCGTCGTGGCCCGTCCGCGGTCCTCGTTCCGGGAGTGCCCTGTGAAGACCACATCGTTGCGTCCCACCCCGTCCGCGCCGCTGGTCGCGTCCGAATCGTCCGTGCCCTCGCACGGCGGCTGGGCGGCGCCGGTCAAGGGCGAAGGCGGGGTGATCGCTCCGCGTCCGGTGATCGACCGGTCGTGGCGGCGGATGAGACGGCTGGGTGTCGATCCCGAACAGGGAACGGACAGCGCCCCGTTGCAGTCGGACGAACTCGAACACCGGCGGACGTCCACCGTCCTCGCCGACGTGCTGCCGACGCTCAGTGCCGGGCTCGGCGCGGTCGCCGACGCCTCGCTCCAGATCATGGTGGTCGCGGACCCGGAGGGCCGGGTGCTGTGGCGCGAGGGCAACACGGGCGTACTGCGCCGGGCCGACACCGTCTGCCTGGCCGAGGGCGCCGACTGGAGCGAGGACACCACCGGCACCAACGCCATCGGGACGGCCCTGTCGGTGGACGCGCCGGTGCGGGTGCACGCCGCCGAGCACTTCGTGCGGGCGCTGCGCGAGTGGACCTGCGCCGCGGCCCCCGTCCACGATCCGCGTGACGGGCGGCTGCTGGGGGTGGTCGACGTGAGCGGCCCGGACACCACCTTCCACCCGGCCACGCTGGCCTTGGTCGACACGGTGTCGAGGCTGGCCGAAAGTGAACTGCGCACCCGGCATCTGGCGGCCATCGAACGGCTGCGCGCGGTCGCCGCCCCGCTGCTGTCCCGGCTGTCCGGCCCGGCGCTGGTGGTGGACACGCACGGCTGGCTGGCCGCCGTCACCGGGATGCCGCCCGTCGACCGGGTCCCGCTGCCGGACGACCTCGGCGCGGGCCGCACCTGGCTGCCCACGCTCGGCACCTGTGTGGCCGAGCCGATGCCGGGCGGCTGGCTGCTGCGCCCCACGGGGGCCGAGGACGAGGGGGACGCCGCCCGTGTCCTGCTGGACCTCGCCGACCCGCGGCGGCCCGCCGTCACCGTCTCGGGCGCGGCGGGCAGTTGGTCCCAGGATCTGAGCCCGCGCCACGCCGAGCTGCTGTACGTCCTCGCCGTGCACCGGCCCGGGCGCAGCGCGGCGCAGCTCGCGGTCGACCTGTTCGGCGACCCGACCCGCACCGTCACCGTCCGGGCCGAACTGTCCCGCGTACGGCGGCGGCTGACCGGGCTGCTGGACCACCGTCCGTACCGCTTCCGCGAGGAGGTGGAGGTCGAGGTCCTGCTGCCCGGGGACCCGCTGGACCTGCTGCCGCACTCGACGGCCCCGGCGGTGCTGGCGGCCCGGTCGGCGGCCGAACCACCGGAGCCGGCCCGCGGGCGGGCGGGGACGGGGACGGCCGGCCGGCCGTCTCGCGGGGCGCACCGAGGGTGTGCGGAGGGTATGACGTGAGCGTATTTAGTGAGCGTCTTCCGCGGTCTTTGTCCTGGCCCGGGAGTCTCTGTCGTAGCATCCCCTTCACAGGCCACCCCACCCGTCTCTCCGTCAACGCCCTCGGCGGGGGAGGCAGTTGGCCTAGTCGGGAGGACGCATGAAGCAGCGCGGCAGGCATCGTCGTCGCAGAAGGGGTCAGGCGCTGCGCGCCACCCTGGCCGGAACCGCCCTCGCGCTGACCGCGGCGGCCACCCTGATCAGCACCTCCCAGGCCACCGGCGGCAACAGCCCGGGCGGCCTCACCGAACTCCGGGCGGGCGCGGCGGCCCCCCAACTGCGGCTGCGCGAGCACCTCCTCCCCCGTAGCGCGCTCGACACGCTCAGCGGCACCATGGGCGGCAACGTCGGCGTCGAGGGCGTCCTGGACGACACCGACCACGCGATGCGCGACACCGCCGGCTGCTCTGACTCCGAGCGCTCCGCGCTGCCCGTGGAACCGGCGGCCACGCGCGCGTACTGCTGGGACCGCGCCGACGCGCGCACCAGCGCCTGGCGGCCCCGCTCGGTGACCACCTCCGGGGACGCCGACGTCACCGGCCAGTGGGGCACCCGCCGGGTGATCCTGGCCGGCTGGACGCACCGGGGCGGGCAGGCGGCGCCGGCCGACCGGGGCAAGGCCTTCGCCCGGGTCGCCTTCGTGGACGCCACCGACCCGGACGCGCTGCGCTACCGCTGGGTGCTGCTGGTCGCCCCGCGCGCCGGCGGCAAGGACTTCACCGCGGTCCGGGCGGGCCTCGGCGGCATGGTCTGGTACCAGGACAAGCTGATCGTCACCGCCGCGCACGGCGCGGGCCTGCTCGTCTTCGACATGCACCGGGTACTGCGGGCCGGCGTGGACAGCGCCGCCGTGGGCCGCACCGCCGGCGGCTACTCGGCGGCCGGCTACCGCTATGTGATGCCCGCCGTCGGCTCCTACGAGATGGAGGGCGGCGCGTGTACGCGGGCGGGGGCGGTCCCCTGTTTCGGCTCGCTCTCGCTGGACCGTACGACCGCTCCGGCCAGCCTGGTCGCGACGGAGGCCACCGTCGGCCGCGCGGACCGGACCCGCGTCTGGCGCTATCCGTTCAGCACCGCCCTGTACCGGACGGGGCTGCGCGCCGACGCCGAGGGCCGGGTGGACGCGGTCGAGGCCTACACGACCAAGGGCACCGGGGTGTCGGGCGTCGTCTCGCACCGGCCCGCCGGCGCGCGCGAGGCCCGGTGGTACGTGGGCCGGCCGTCCGGGAGCGGCGGCGGGCACGGTTCGCTGTGGCGGCAGAACGGCCGCGGCGCCCAGGCGGCCACCTGCACCGCGGACCAGTCGCACGCCTGCTGGGGGCTCGGCCCCGGCGCGCTCTCCTACTGGCCGCAGACCGGCGAGCTGTGGACCCTGACGGGCACGGCGGCCCGCCGGGTGCTGTACGCGGTGCCGCTGTCGTCGGTCGACGACTCGGTCGACTAGCGGACCACCGCGCTGGACCGGAGCGGACTGGGTCTCCTCGCGGAAGCGGCCGGGTCCCCGTTGCGGAAGCGGCCGGGTCCCCGTTGCGGAGGCGCCGGCGGATCGCTCGGAGCCGACCGGGCCCCCCTTTCGGAAGGGAGTCCCCTTTTTGGAGGGGCGCCCGCCCTCGTGGTTCCCTGACCGGCATGAGCAACCTGAGCGTGACCACCTGGTCCCTGGAGCAGACGGCGCCGACCGATCTGCTCCCCGCGATCGCCCCCGACGGCGACGTCCGTGTCGTGCGCGCCGAGGTCCCCTCCCCCGAGTTCAGCCGCTTCCTGTACGCCTCCGTCGGCGGGGACATCCGCTGGACGGACCGGCTCGGCTGGACGTACGCGCAGTGGCAGGAGGTCCTCGGCAAGCCGGGCGTGGAGACCTGGGTCGCCTACGACCGGGGGACGCCCGCGGGCTACGTCGAGCTGGCCGCGCAGGACGACGGGGTGGTCGAGATCGTCTACTTCGGTCTGCTTCCCGCCTTCCGGGGCCGCCGCATCGGCGGTCATCTGCTGTCGTACGGGACGGCGCGCGCCTGGGACCTGGCGGGGCGCTGGCCCGGGCTGGCCGAGACGAAGCGGGTCTGGCTGCACACGTGCAGCAAGGACGGCGAGCACGCGATGGACAACTATCTGCGCCGCGGCTTCAAGCTCTTCGACACCAAGGTCGAGGAGGAGCGCGAGGTGCCCACGCCCGGCCCCTGGCCCGGCGCGCTGTGACCGGTGACACCCTTGTCTCGCGATACGGGACAAGGGTGTCCACATAATGGATGATGGTGGACTGGCCCGAGATCCGCGTGACACGCTTCCGTCATGTCTGGAACTGGGATTGCCTTGGTGAGTCGGCGGCACGTCGACCTCGGCCGCATGTCCAGCGCCATCTGTCCGGCGAGCTGATCAGCACAGCAGCGCCGACTTCCCTATCCTTTCTGCACCTCCCGCGCGGACCGCGCCATGCCTTGGTATGCGCCCGTACGCGCAGGTCAGAGCCGCAGTCAGACCTGTCCCGCAGTCTCGAAGGACGTAATCGCCATGGCCGCCACCCCGCAGAATCCCGACGCCGCGCCCCGCCGCAAGGTGAGCCGTCACCGTGGCGAGGGTCAGTGGGCCGTGGGTCACTTCACTCCGCTCAACGGCAACGAGCAGTTCAAGAAAGACGACGACGGTCTCAATGTGCGGACACGCATTGAGACGATCTACTCGAAGCGCGGATTCGACTCGATCGACCCCAACGACCTGCGCGGCCGGATGCGCTGGTGGGGCCTCTACACCCAGCGCAAGCCCGGGATCGACGGCGGCAAGACCGCGATCCTGGAGCCGGAGGAGCTGGACGACAAGTACTTCATGCTGCGCGTCCGGATCGACGGCGGCCGGCTGACCACCGCTCAACTGCGGGTCATCGGCGAGATCTCGCAGGAGTTCGCGCGCGGCACCGCCGACCTCACCGACCGCCAGAACGTGCAGTACCACTGGATTCGCATCGAGGACGTCCCGGAGATCTGGGAGCGTCTGGAGGCCGTGGGCCTGTCCACGACCGAGGCCTGCGGTGACACGCCCCGCGTCATCCTCGGTTCGCCCGTCGCCGGCATCGCCGAGGACGAGATCATCGACGGCACCCCCGCCATCGAGGAGATCCACCGCCGGATCATCGGCAACAAGGACTTCTCGAACCTGCCCCGCAAGTTCAAGTCCGCGGTCTCCGGCTCGCCGCTGCTCGACGTGGCGCACGAGATCAACGACATCGCCTTCGTCGGCGTGAACCACCCCGAGCACGGGCCCGGCTTCGACCTGTGGGTGGGCGGCGGCCTGTCCACCAACCCGAAGATCGGCCGGCGGCTCGGCGCCTGGGTCCCGCTGGACGAGGTCGCGGACGTCTACGAGGGCGTCATCTCGATCTTCCGGGACTACGGCTACCGCCGGCTGCGCACCCGCGCCCGGCTGAAGTTCCTGGTCGCCGACTGGGGTGTGGAGAAGTTCCGCCGGATCCTGGAGGACGACTACCTGGGGCGGAAGCTGGTCGACGGCCCCGCGCCCGACCAGCCCGTGGCCCGCTGGCGCGACCACGTCGGCGTGCACCGTCAGAAGGACGGCCTCTTCTACGTCGGCTTCGCGCCGCGCGTCGGCCGGGTGGACGGCGCGACCCTGACGAAGATCGCCGAACTGGCCGAGGAACACGGCTCGGGCCGGCTGCGCACCACCGTCGAGCAGAAGATGATCGTGCTCGACGTGGACGAGACCCGCGTCGACTCCCTCGTCGAGGGGCTGGAGGCGCTCGGTCTGACGGCCCGGCCCTCGTCCTTCCGGCGCGGCACGATGGCCTGCACCGGCATCGAGTACTGCAAGCTCGCGATCGTCGAGACCAAGGCGCGCGGTGCTTCCCTGATCGACGAACTCGAGCGCCGCATCCCCGAGTTCGAGGAACCCATCACCATCAACATCAACGGCTGCCCGAACGCCTGCGCGCGTATCCAGGTGGCGGACATCGGTCTCAAGGGACAGCTCGTCCTCAACGACCGGGGCGAGCAGGTCGAGGGCTTCCAGGTGCACCTGGGCGGCGCGCTCGGTCTGGAGGCCGGGTTCGGCCGCAAGGTCCGCGGCCTGAAGGTCACCTCGGAGGAACTGCCCGACTACGTCGAGCGGGTCCTCAGGCGCTTCCAGGCGGAGCGCGAGGACGGCGAACGCTTCGCGGTGTGGGCCTCCCGCGCCTCCGAGGAGGCCCTGTCGTGAGCGAGCGGGCCGCGCCGTTCTACTGCCCCTACTGCGGGGACGAGGATCTGCGCCCCAGCGAGGAAGGGCACGGCGCGTGGGAGTGCGCGGCGTGCAACCGGGCCTTCCGGCTGAAGTTCCTCGGGCTGCTGTCCCGGGGGCTTCGGCAGGACGAGCAGGGCGGGGCGGAGATATGACGGCCACTCAGCGGCAGCGTACGGAAGACGAGTTGAGGGACCTCGCCGAGCGGGCGGGGCGCGAGCTGGAGGACGCCTCCGCGCTGGACATCCTCCGCTGGGCCACCGGCACCTTCGGCGCGCGGTTCTGCGTCACCTCCTCGATGGAGGACGCGGTCGTCGCCCATCTGGCCTCCCGCGCGTTCACCGGCGAGGGCCGCGTCGACGTCGTGTTCCTCGACACCGGCTACCACTTCCCGGAGACCATCGGCACCCGGGACGCCGTCGAGGCCGTGATGGACGTCAACGTCATCACCCTCACCCCGCGCCGCACGGTCGCCGAGCAGGACGCCGAGTTCGGGCCGCGGCTGCACGACCGCGACCCCGACCTGTGCTGCGCGATGCGCAAGGTCCAGCCGCTCGAAGAGGGACTGACCGGCTACGACGCCTGGGCGACGGGGCTGCGCCGTGACGAGTCCCCCACCCGGGCGAACACCCCGGTCGTCGGCTGGGACGAGAAGCGCCGCAAGGTCAAGATCGCGCCCATCGCCCGCTGGACACAGGACGACGTCGACGCGTACGTGGCCGAGCACGGGGTCCTCACCAACCCGCTGCTGACGGACGGTTACGCCTCCGTGGGCTGCGCCCCCTGCACCCGCCGGGTCCTGGCGGGCGAGGACGCGCGCGCGGGCCGCTGGGCGGGCCGCTCGAAGACCGAGTGCGGGCTGCACGGATGACGACGACACCGACGCCCACCGACCCGGCCGCGCCCGCCGCCGACCCCACGAACTACCAGGAGCATCACGTGACGACCGGAGCCACCGTCTGGCTCACGGGTCTGCCGAGCGCCGGCAAGACCACCATCGCGTACGAGCTGGCCGGCCGGCTGCGCGCGGAGGGCCACCGCGTCGAGGTCCTCGACGGCGACGAGGTCCGCGAGTTCCTCTCCGCGGGCCTCGGCTTCTCCCGCGCGGACCGCGACACCAACGTCAAGCGGATCGGCTACCTCGCCGAACTGCTGGCACGCAACGGCGTGAAGGCGCTGGTCCCGGTGATCGCCCCCTACGCGGACAGCCGGGACGCGGTCCGGGGACGCCACCAGGCCGGCGGCACCCCCTATCTGGAGGTGCACGTCGCGACGCCGGTCGAGGTCTGCTCGGTGCGGGACGTGAAGGGGCTGTACGCCAGGCAGGCAGCCGGCGAGATCTCCGGCCTGACCGGCGTCGACGATCCCTACGAGGAGCCCGAGTCGCCCGATCTGCGGATCGCGTCGCACACCCAGACCGTGCAGGAGTCCGCGGCGGCGCTGCACGCGCTGCTCACCGAGAGGGGTCTCGCATGACGACCGTCGCCAGTGTCACCGGGGACACCGACAGCGGGCCGTACGCGCTGTCGCACCTGGACGCCCTGGAGTCCGAGGCCGTGCACATCTTCCGTGAGGTGGCGGGCGAGTTCGAGCGGCCGGTCATCCTCTTCTCGGGCGGCAAGGACTCCATCGTCATGCTGCACCTCGCGCTGAAGGCGTTCGCGCCGGCCGCGGTGCCCTTCACGCTGCTGCACGTGGACACCGGGCACAACTTCCCCGAGGTCCTCGCCTACCGGGACCGCACGGTCGCCGAGCACGGGCTGCGGCTGCACGTCGCCTCCGTGCAGGAGTACATCGACCGCGGGGTACTGCGCGAGCGGCCCGACGGCACCCGCAACCCGCTGCAGACGCTTCCGCTGACCGAGAAGATCCAGGCGGAGCGCTTCGACGCCGTGTTCGGCGGCGGGCGGCGCGACGAGGAGAAGGCCCGCGCCAAGGAGCGGGTGTTCTCGCTGCGCGACGAGTTCTCCCAGTGGGACCCGCGCCGCCAGCGCCCCGAGCTGTGGCAGCTCTACAACGGCCGGCACGCGCCCGGCGAGCACGTCCGCGTCTTCCCGCTGTCCAACTGGACGGAGCTGGACGTGTGGCAGTACATCGCCCGGGAGGGCATCGAGCTGCCCGAGATCTACTTCGCACACGAGCGCGAGGTCTTCCAGCGGTCCGGGATGTGGCTGACCGCCGGCGAGTGGGGCGGTCCGAAGGACGGCGAGCGCGTCGAGACCCGCCTCGTCCGCTACCGCACCGTCGGCGACATGTCCTGCACCGGCGCCGTCGACTCCGAGGCGACCACCCTGGACGCCGTCATCGCCGAGATCGCCGCCTCCCGGCTCACCGAGCGCGGCGCCACCCGCGCCGACGACAAGATGTCCGAGGCCGCGATGGAAGACCGCAAGCGCGAGGGGTACTTCTAGCCATGACCAGCACCACCGAACCCACCGAGCCGCTGTCGGTCGAGCAGTTGTCGGCGACCACCCTGCTGCGCTTCGCGACCGCCGGCTCCGTGGACGACGGCAAGTCCACCCTCGTCGGGCGGCTGCTGCACGACTCCAAGTCGATCCTCACCGACCAGCTGGAGGCCGTCGAGCGCGTCTCGGCCGGCCGCGGCCAGGACACCCCCGACCTCGCCCTGCTCACCGACGGCCTGCGCGCCGAGCGGGAACAGGGCATCACGATCGACGTCGCCTACCGCTACTTCGCCACCGCGCGCCGCCGGTTCATCCTCGCCGACACCCCCGGGCATGTGCAGTACACCCGGAACATGGTCACCGGCGCCTCCACCGCGGACCTCGCCGTCGTCCTCGTCGACGCGCGCAACGGCGTCATCGAGCAGACCCGCCGGCACGCCGCCGTCGCCGCCCTGCTCCGCGTCCCGCACGTGGTCCTCGCGGTCAACAAGATGGACCTGGTCGGCTACGAGGAGCGCGTCTTCGCGGCGATCGCCGAGGAGTTCACCGCGTACGCCTCCGAGCTGGGCGTCCCGGAGATCACCGCGATCCCCATCTCGGCACTGGCCGGCGACAACGTGGTGGAGCCCTCCGCCACCATGGACTGGTACGGCGGCCCGACGGTGCTCGAACACCTGGAGACCGTGCCGGTCAGCCACGACCTGGCGCACTGCCACGCCCGGCTGCCCGTGCAGTACGTGATCCGCCCGCAGACCGCCGAGCACCCCGACTACCGGGGCTACGCGGGCCAGATAGCCGCCGGCACCTTCCGCGTCGGCGACGAGGTCACCGTGCTGCCCTCCGGCCGCACCTCGAAGGTGGCCGGCATCGACCTGCTGGGCACTCCGGTCGACGTGGCGTGGACCCCGCAGTCGGTGACCCTCCTGCTGGCGGACGACATCGACATCTCGCGCGGTGACCTGCTCGTGCCGAGCAAGGACGCGCCGCCGGTCACCCAGGACGTCGAGGCGACCGTCTGCCATGTGGCCGACGCGCCGCTCACCGTCGGCCACCGGGTGCTGCTCAAGCACGGCACCCGCACGGTCAAGGCGATCGTCAGGGACATCCCGTCCCGGCTGACCCTGGACGACCTGTCGCTGCACCCGCACCCGGGCCGGCTGGTCGCCAACGACATCGGCCGCGTCAAGATCCGTACCGCCGAACCGCTCCCGCTCGACGCCTACGCCGACTCCCGGCGCACCGGCGCGTTCATCCTGATCGACCCGGCCGACGGCACGACGCTGACCGCGGGCATGGTCGGCGAGTCCTTCGCCGCGCCGCAGCCGGTCGGCGAGGACGCCGACGAGGACGGGTGGGACTTCTGACATGAACCCCATCGACTACTACGCGACGTTCGCGAAGGAGGGCGGCCGCGTCGGCAGCGGCTCCCTCGGCAGCGGGCAGGGCGGGGTCGCGCGATGTGCGCGATGACGTACGCGCACCGCTTGCGCGCCCCGTCCCCCCACAGCCTGAACGTCCGAAGACCTGCCGACCTCCCGGCCACGACCTGAGCAAGGCGTGACCGCCGGGCCAACGAGAGGAAAACCTCCCGTGCCTGCCATCCGCTCCACTCGCTCCGCCCTGGTGCGCCGCGGCCTCGCCGTCGCCACCGCGCTCCCCCTGCTCGCCCTCGCGGCGTGCAGCTACGGCTCCGACGCCAAGGACGACACCAAGGCGAAGGTCGCCGCCGGGTCGAAGAAGATCGACGGGCTCGACTCCGTGAAGATCGGCTACTTCGGCAACCTGACGCACGCCACCGCGCTGGTCGGCAACCAGAAGGGCTTCTTCCAGAAGGAGCTGGGCGCCACCACCGCGAAGTACCAGATCTTCAACGCCGGCCCCTCCGAGATCGAGGCCCTCAACTCGGGCTCCATCGACATCGGCTGGATCGGCCCGTCGCCCTCGATCAACGGCTACACGAAGTCGAAGGGCAAGAGCCTGCGCATCATCGGCGGTTCGGCGTCGGGCGGCGTGAAGCTCGTGGTCAACCCCAAGAAGATCAAGTCCCTGAAGGACGTCAAGGGCAAGAAGATCGCGACGCCGCAGCTCGGCAACACGCAGGACGTCGCGTTCCTCAACTGGGCCGCGGAGCAGGGCTGGAAGGTCGACGCGCAGAGCGGCAAGGGCGATGTCTCGGTCGTCCGCACCGACAACAAGATCACGCCGGACGCCTACAAGTCCGGTTCCATCGACGGCGCCTGGGTGCCGGAGCCGACCGCGTCCAAGCTGGTCGCCGAGGGCGGCAAGGTGCTCCTCGACGAGCGGGACCTGTGGCCCGACAAGAAGTTCGTGATCACGAACATCATCGTGTCGCAGAAGTTCCTCGCGGCGCACCCGAAGGTCGTCGAGGCGGTACTGAAGGGCTCCGTCGAGACCAACAAGTGGATCAACGCCAACCCGGACGAGGCGAAGGCGTCGGCGAACAAGCAGCTCGAGACGGACTCCGGCAAGGCGCTGCCCGCCGATGTCCTGGACCCGGCCTGGAAGTCCATCCAGATCATCAACGACCCGCTGGCGTCCACGCTGACCACCGAGGCGGACCACGCGGTGAAGGCGGGCCTGCTGGAGAAGCCCGACCTGGACGGCATCTACGACCTCACGCTCCTGAACAAGGTCCTCAAGGCCGCGGGTGAGAGCCCGGTCGACGACGCCGGTCTCGGCGCCAAGTAAGCCCGGATCCCGATGAGTTCCCAGGAGGTGACGACCGTGGCCACGACCCTCGCCCAGTCCGCGGACGGCGTCGGCACGACGGAGTACGCCGCCCGCATCGAGCACGTCTCGAAGTCCTTCGACGGACCGGCGGGGCCGCAACTCGTCCTGGACGACATCACGCTCGATGTCGCGCCGGGTGAGTTCGTCACCCTCCTGGGGGCCTCGGGCTGCGGCAAGTCCACGCTGCTGAACCTGGTGGCGGGGCTCGACAAGCCCTCGGCCGGTGAGATCACGACGCAGGGGCGCCCCGCTCTGATGTTCCAGGAGCACGCCCTGTTCCCGTGGCTCACCGCGGGCAAGAACATCGAACTCGCCCTGCGCCTGCGGGGGGTTCCGAAGTCCGAGCGGCGCGGCAGGGCAGAGGAGCTGCTCGAACTGGTCCGGCTGCGCGGCGCGTACGGCAAGCGGGTGCACGAGCTGTCCGGCGGTATGCGCCAGCGGGTGGCGCTGGCCCGGGCGCTCGCGCAGGACAGCCGGATCCTGCTGATGGACGAGCCGTTCGCGGCGCTGGACGCGATCACCCGGGACGTGCTGCACGACGAGCTGACCCGGATCTGGCGCGAGACGGGCGTGTCCGTCCTGTTCGTCACGCACAACGTGCGCGAGGCGGTGCGGCTCGCGCAGCGCGTGGTGCTGCTGTCCTCGCGGCCCGGCCGCGTGGCCCGGGAGTGGACGGTCGACATCCCGCAGCCGCGCCGTATCGAGGACGCCCCTGTGGCGGAACTGTCCGTCGAGATCACCGAAGAACTGCGTGGGGAGATCCGCCGCCATGGCCAGCACTGACACGAAGGCGCCCGCCGACGCCGGCGTCGAGGAGCACGACGGGCTGGGCGGTCTGGAGGCGGGCCTCGACGCGCTGGAGACCTCCGTCACCCGCCGCCGGTCCTACGGCGCGACGTTCCGGCAGAAGGTGCTGCCGCCGCTGCTCGCCGCCGCGGTGGTGCTGGTGGCCTGGCAGGCGCTGATCACCTTCAAGATCGTCGACGATCCGACCAAGCTGCCCTCGCCGGCCGAGGTGTGGGACGAGGTCCAGGACGCCTGGCTCAAGGGCACCCTGCTCGACTACATCTGGACCAGCGTCTCGCGCGGTCTGCTCGGCTTCCTGTTCGCCCTGGTGATCGGGACCCCGCTGGGGCTGCTGGTGGCCCGGGTGAAGTTCGTGCGGGCCGCGATCGGCCCGATCCTGTCCGGCCTGCAGTCCCTGCCGTCGGTGGCCTGGGTGCCGCCGGCCGTGATCTGGCTGGGGCTGGACAACAAGATGATGTACGCGGTGATCCTGCTCGGCGCGGTGCCGTCCATCGCCAACGGCCTGGTGTCGGGCGTCGACCAGGTGCCGCCGCTGTTCCTGCGGGCGGGCCGCACGATGGGCGCGACGGGCCTGCGCGGGACCTGGCACGTCGTGATGCCGGCCGCGCTGCCCGGCTATCTGGCCGGTCTGAAGCAGGGCTGGGCGTTCTCCTGGCGGTCGCTGATGGCCGCGGAGATCATCGCCTCCTCGCCCGATCTCGGCGTGGGCCTGGGCCAGTTGCTGGAGAACGGCCGCAACGCCAGCTCCATGCCGATGGTGTTCCTAGCCATCTTCCTCATCCTGTTCGTGGGCATCGCCATCGACCTGCTGATCTTCAGCCCGGTGGAGCGGTGGGTGCTGCGCAGCCGCGGACTCCTGGTGAAGGGCTGACCCCGTCATGAGCAGGTCCGAGCGTCCCGTCCTCGTCGTCATCGCCCACGGCAGCCGCGATCCGCGGCACGCCGCGACGGTGCACGCCCTGGTACGGCGGGTGCGTGCCGCGCGCCCGGGCCTGCGCGTGGAGACCGGCTTCCTCGACTTCAACATCCCCTCCGTCCAGGGGGTGCTGGCGTCGCTGGACGCGGAGGGGGTGCGGGACGTGGTGGCGCTGCCGCTGCTGCTGACCCGCGCCTTCCACGCCAAGTCGGACATCCCGGCGGTGCTGCGCGAGGCGCCGTCCCGAATGCGGGTGCGCCAGGCGGACGTCCTCGGCCCGTCGCCGCTGCTGACGTCGGCGCTCGAACGCCGTCTGTACGAGGCGGGGCTGACGCCCGCCGACAAGCCCTCGACCGGGGTCGTGCTGGCCTCGGCGGGGTCCACCGACCCGGAGGCGATCGCGGTGATCGCGGCAATCGCGCGGGAGTGGCGGCACACCGGCTGGTGCGCCGTGCGGCCCGCGTTCGCCTCCGCGTCGCTGCCGCGCACCGAGGACGCGGTACGCGACCTGCGCGCGCTCGGCTGCGAACGGGTCGCCGTCGCCCCGTACGTGCTGGCCCCGGGTTTCCTCCCGGACCGCATCGCGCGCGGCGCGGAGGGGGCGGACGTGCTCGCCGAGGTCCTCGGTCCGGCGCCGGAGGTGGCGCGGGTGCTGCTGGACCGCTACGACCAGGCCCGGCTGCCGGCCCTGGCGGCGCTCGGCGCCTGACGCGCGGGCTCCGTCCTCCGTGGCGGTCAGTCGAAGGAGAGCCCGCCGGTGCGGGTCCGCTTGAGTTCGAAGAAGTCCGGCTCGGCGGCCAGGACGCGGAAGCTCTCGAAGAGCCGGACCGCCCGTTCACCGCGCGGGACCGCCCGCAGCACCGGCCCGAACCACACCGTCCCGTCGACATGGACGGTGGGCGTGCCCACGTAAGCCCCCGACTCCGGCTCCCGGCCCGCCTCGTGGCTGCGCCGCACCGCCTCGTCGTACGCGAGATCGTGTGCCGCGTCGGCCAGTTCGGCGGGCAGTCCCAGTTCGGCGAGCGACTCGGTGACCACGGTGTCGAAGTCCTTGATCCCGCGTTCGTGGACACGGGTGCCGAAGGCGGTGTACAGGTCGCGCAGCACCCCCTCGCCGTGCTGCCCGGCCGCCGCCACCGCGACCCGCGCCGGGCCGATCGACCGGTCCACCAAGTCGCGGTACCAGTCGGGAAGTTCGTTGCCCGCGTTGTGCAGGTACAGGCTCATCGGGTGGAAGCGGAGGTCGAGGGGGCACTGCCGCTCGACCTCCAGGAGCCAGCGCGAGGTGATCCAGGCGAAGGGGCAGGCGGCGTCGAACCAGAAGTCGACACGGGTGGCTGCGGCGGTCGTCATGGCGTCCAGGCTAGGGACGGACCGGTCCAGGGTCGTGGGCCGATCGGCGCCTGTTTTCCTGGTCCAATCTCACGTTCCGAGCCGCGGGTCGCGTCCGCTGTGGGCGAGGGCGCGGTCGAAGGCGGGGGCGTCGTCGGGCACGTCGACCGGGGCGGCGAAGCCCTTGTACCGGCGGTACAGCTCGGCGTGGGTGTCGACCACGCCGAGGACGAAGCGGGCTGCGCCGTCCGGGACGCGGTACGGCTGACCGGTGGCGGCGGCGACGTCCCAGCCGTGCACGGCCAGCTCCTTGACGATCATCCCGGCGATGTCCGCCGCCGGCATCCGCGCCGAGCCGAGGTCCACCTCGCCCTCCCATACGGCAGGGTCGTCCCAGGCGGCCACGGCGCGGTCGAGCTGTTCGGCGTAGGCCTCGGCCCAGCGGGGGTCGGCGGTGAAGTCGCGGGCGGTCAGCTCGTCGGGGATCGGGGTGCGCAGGGCGCGGTGCTCCAGGCCGTGGGCGCTGTAGAGGACCCAGTGGTTCACCAGGGCGCGGACGTCCCAGTCCGCGCAGTACGAGGGCTCGGACAGGCGCGCCGCCGTGACACCCCGGGCCACGCGGGCGGCCTCGGCGGCGCATTCGGCCAGGTAGGGGTGCGCGGTGCGGTGGATGTCTTCGCCGTTGCCGCTGTTCGCGTCGTTCATGACGTCCACGCTAGAGACGCGAGGGCCGGCCTTCTTGAACAAACGCGACAGCCTCGTCGGCGAGGCGGACCAGTTCCGTCACCGGCATCGAGCCGGCGGCCCTGCGTTCGCGGGCGAAGGTGTTCGCGAGCCGCTGGAGCAGGGCGTTGAGCGGGGTCGGTACTCCGTGCAGGCGGCCCAGCAGGGTGATCTCGCCGTTGAGGTAGTCGGCCTCGATGGTGCCGGTGCCCCGGTCGAGGGACTGCCAGGAGGAGCCGCCGCGGCGCGCGGAGCCGTCGAGGGGCCTGAGCGTGATCTTGTCGCCGCGGACCTCGCGCTGTTCGTCCTCGCCCGCGTACGCGATCCCGGCCGCGTCCAGGACCGCGGTGCCCTCCGCCCGTACCCGCGCGTACAGTTCGCGCCCCTCGTCGGTGGTGATGACGCCGCTGACGGCCTCGATCGCGTTGGCGAGGTTGCCGAGGAGCTTGGCGTACTGCCAGCGCGCCACGTCCGGCACGACCGGCGCCTCGAAGCGCGCGGTCTCCAGGTCGGCGGCGATCCGGCGCAGCGTGTCGTCGGAGCCCTCCGGGTGGCCGGAGGGCTCCGGGCCGCCGGTGTTCCCCGGGTGGCC
This sequence comes from Streptomyces sp. NPDC007084, assembly GCF_040703595.1. NCBI lineage: Bacteria > Bacillati > Actinomycetota > Actinomycetes > Kitasatosporales > Streptomycetaceae > Streptomyces > Streptomyces sp. NPDC007084. Next base: position 18,205 of record NZ_JBEYFY010000036.1, on the reverse strand, counting down.
GCCGGTGCCTTCCGGGTGACGGCCGGTGCTCTCCGGATGGGCGCCGGTGTTCTCCGGGTAGCGGCCGAGGTGCAGCATGCCGGTGAGCGGGGTGCCGGCCGCGGCGACGGTGCCGGGTTGGACGAAGGTGGCGGGCAGCCACACACAGACCCCGTAGACCCGGCGGAAGCGGCGCAGTGCGAGGCGCCGGCTCTCCACACCGTTCTGGGCACACAGCACCGGAAGCCGCTCGGCCGCCGTGCCCCCGCCGGCCACGGGAGCGGGGCCCCACTCCTGGAGCGCGGCCTCGCCGTCCTGGGTCTTGACGGTGAGGACGAGGACGTCGTCGGCGCGCAGTGCGCCGAGTTCGCCCGGCCCGCCGACGGCGGGGACCCGGTGGACGCGCGGCCCCTCGGGCGTCACGAGCCGCAGCCCGTCCGCGCGCAGCGCCGCGAGGTGGGCGCCCCGCGCGACGAGGACCACCTCGTGTCCGGCCTCGGCCAGCCGCCCGCCGATGGCTCCGCCGACCGCTCCCGCCCCGATGATGATGTAGCGCATACGACGAGCCTCGCACAGAAGACGGTGGCGGCCGTCCGGAACGTCCGGGCGGGCGGTCAGGCCTCGGTGGCGCCGAAAGGCGTGCCCTGGTGGAAGTAGAGCAGCCACGCCCCGCCGGAGCGCCGCCACAGGGAACTGCGGTGCGCGCGGCGGCCGTTGTTGTCGGTGTCGAAGGTCAGGTGCACGAGGTCGTCGGCGAGCTGGACGCCCTTCATACGGGAGGTGGTGCTGTGTCCGCCGGTCTCCGTCTCGGCGGCGAGCGACGCGATGATCGAGGAGCGGTCCCAGATGTGGCCGGAGGAGCCGAACTCGTAGAAGTCGGGATGCAGCAGGGCGCCGACGAGGCCGGCGGAGCGGCGGACCTCCGGGTCGAGCAGGCGCAGTTCGCCTTCGATGGCGGCCTCGACGGCGGCGTTGCGCTCAGGCACCGGTCAGCTCCTCCAGTTTGACGACGGTGTTCCAGTTCCGTGTGGTGGCGAGGACGCCCTTGAGCAGCCGGGGCCTGGACAGCGCCTGCGCGAGCCGGGAGCGGCCGAGGCCGTCGGGCGCGTACAGGTACAGGGCGCGGTCCCCGAGGCGGAACTCCTCGGGGAGGAAGGCGGCGGGTTCGACGGAGGCGAAGCGCGCGGCGTCGACGGGCTCCGAGAAGTAGGTGACGTGCACCTGTTTGGCGGCCGGCTCGGCGGCGGGGAACGGGCAGGCCTCCCGTACGGCCTTCAGATAGCGGTGGTCGCGGACGAGTACGCCGACGTCGAACCCGAACCGCCGCTCGATGGCGGCGGCCAGCTCTGCGGCGAGGCTCGGCTCGTCGCCGTGGGAGCTGCTGAACACGGCGTTCCCGCTCTGCAGATACGTGCGGACGTCGCCGTAGCCGAGCCCTTCCATCAGGGTGCGCAGCTCGGCCATCGGCACCTTCTTCGCGCCGCCCACGTTGATGCCGCGCAACAGCGCCGCGTACGTCGTCGTCATCCGCACACCATAAAGCGGCCGTCGCCGCCGGAGCGGGTGGGCACGACGGCCACGGTCCACGGGGCTGCCCGGCCGTCCCTGACCGCCCCTCACCGCCCCTGAACGCCACGGATGGCGCCCGCCCGACCCTGATCGTCGTCCCCGAGAACCTCCCTTAGATGTAGGGGGCTTGCTCCTCCGCAGTGCGGAGGGCGTGCTGCCCGCGGGGAGGAGACGGCGGGCCCGGGGCTCACCGGACAGCACGACGAGACGTCCTCCGCGGGCCCCTACCGTCGAGGTGGAAGGTGACGGCAGGGGGCTGTCACCGTGCACAAGGGGGCTGGCCCGTCATGGGGAACGGAGACACACGGGTGCGGGGCATCGCCGCGCGGGCAGGCGGCTGGAGCGCCCGGCACCGATGGGCCGCCGTCGGGATCTGGGTACTGTTCGTCGTCCTCGCGATGGGCGCCGGCTCGGCGGCGGGGCGCGTCGACGTCAACGAGAGCGACCAGCTCAAGGGCGAGACACACACCGCCGCCAAGATCATCGAGGACGCCGGTATCGAGGAGCCGGCCGGCGAGTCGGTGCTCGTGCAGGCGAAGAGCGCGGACGGCAAGGCGACGGACCCCGAGTTCCGGAGCGCGGTCGCCGCCGTCGTCGAGGCCGTCCAGGCCACCGGGAAGGTCACCGACGTGACCTCGCCGTACGACACCGGCACCATCTCGAAGGACGGCCGCAGCGCGCTCGTGCAGTTCGACATGCGCGGCGACTCCGACACGGCGGGCGAGCGCGTCGAGCCGGTCCTGAAGGCCGTCGAGGGTGTCGGCAAGGAGCACACCGGGCTGCGCGTCGAGGAGATCGGCGGCGCGAGCATGATGAAGCAGTACGACGACGCGTTCGGCGACGACTTCCAGCAGGCCGAACTGTCCGCCGTGCCGGTGGCACTGGGCATCCTGCTGATCGCCTTCGGCGCGCTGGTGGCGGCGCTGCTGCCGGTGGCGCTCGCCGTCACCGCCATCATGGCGACGATGGGCCTGATGGGTGTCGTCAGCCATGTGATGCCGATGAGCGACACGGCCAACTCCGTGATGCTGCTGGTGGGTCTGGCCGTCGGCGTCGACTACTGCCTGTTCTATCTGCGCCGTGAGCGCGAGGAGCGCGAGGCCGGCCGGGACGCCGCGACCGCCCTGAGGATCGCCGCCGCGACCAGTGGCCGCGCCGTCATCGTCTCCGGTGTCACCGTGTGCGTGGCGATGGCGGGCATGCTCTTCACCGGGCTCGCCGAGTTCGAGGCGATGGGCCTGGCCTCGCTGATGGTCGTCGCGGTCGCCATGGTCGGGTCGGTCACCGTGCTGCCCGCGCTGCTCTCGCTGCTCGGCGAGCGCGTCGAGAAGGGCCGCGTGCCGTTCCTGCACCGGGCCAGGCGGCGCGGCGCGGGCGGCGGGCGCGCGAACCGCCGGCCGGCCGCCGAGGGCAGCCGCTTCTGGGGCGCCGTGCTGCGGGTCGTCCTCGCCAGGCCCGCGCTCTCGCTCGTCATCGCGACGGGCACGCTGCTCGCCATCGCCGCCCCGGCTCTCGGCATGAAGACCCAACAGCTGACCCTGGACCAGGAGTTCGGGAACTCGCTGCCGATCGTGGGCACCTACAACCGGGTCAACGACGCCTTCCCCGGCGGCTCCGAGCCCGCCGAGGTGGTCGTCAAGGCACGCGACGTCAACGCCGCTGACGTCAAGGCCGCCCTCGCCGACTTCCGTGCCCGCGCGGTCAGTTCGGGAGCCTCACGCGGTCCCGTCGACGTGAAGGTGTACGCCGAGCACAACGTGGCCTTCGTCTACGTGCCGCTCGTCGGCGGCTCCGACCAGGACAAGGCGGAGAAGAGCCTGGAACTGCTGCGGGACACGGTGCGCCCCGCGACCCTCGGCAAGGTCGAGGGGGTCCAGGCGCCGATCACCGGACAGGTCGCGGGATCGCACGACTTCAACGAGCAGCTGGTCGGCTCGGTGACCCCGGTGTTCGCCTTCGTGGTCGTCTTCGCCTTCCTCCTGATGCTGCTCTCGTTCCGCTCGCTGACCATCGCCGTCACCTCGATCGTCCTCAACCTCCTGTCGGTCGCGGCGGCTTACGGAATCCTCGTCGCCGTCTTCCAGCACGGCTGGGGCGCCTCGCTGGTCGGCGCGGAGGGCGTCGGGGCCATCGTGACCTGGCTGCCCCTGTTCCTCTTCGTGATCCTCTTCGGGCTCTCGATGGACTACCACGTGTTCGTGGTCTCCCGGATCCGTGAGGCACGGCTGCGGGGCCGCGACACCAAGGACGCGATCCGGCACGGGGTGGTCACCACGGCGGGCGTCGTCACCAGCGCCGCCGTCATCATGGTCGCCGTCTTCGCGATCTTCGGGACGCTGTCCATGCAGTCCATGAAGCAGATGGGCGTGGGCCTGGCGGCGGCCGTCCTCATCGACGCGACGATCATCCGGGGTGTCCTGCTCCCCGCGGTGATGGCGCTGCTGGGCGAACGCAACTGGTACCTGCCGAAGTGGCTGAACCGGATGCCCGACCTGACCCACGACGAGACGCCCGAGGCGGTCGCGCCGGCTTCGCCGGCCATGGTGGAGGGCGAGCGAGTAGGGGCCTGACATCAGGAAGGGGCCGCCCGCGGTGTTCGCGGGCGGCCCCTTCCGCTGTCCGCGCTTCAGGCCGCCTTGGCGACGGAGTCACGCTCGAAGGAGTCGATCGTGCGGGTGAAGTCCCGGGTGGACAGCAGGAGTTTGTAGATGATGGCGAGTTCGAAGACGAGGAGAAGCGCTCCGGAGACGATGGTCGCCCCCATCACGGAGTCGAGCAGCGGGCCGATCATGAAGACGCCCATCTGGAATTCGATACCGCTCACCAGGTGGGCGCGAATGCGGTGCCGCAGCAGGAAGGACCGCAGCCGCAGATAGGCCGGAAAGCGCCGGCGGAACTCCTGCTGGAGGTCGATGACCCGGGCCGGGGCGACGGGCGTCGTCGGCTCTGCGGGGCCCTCCGCCGGCACCGCTTCCGAACGCGCCGCCGAAACTTCCGCCGCGCTCCCCGCGAGAGCTTCCGCCGCGCTCTCCGCGGGCGCCTTCGCCGCGCTCTCCGCGGGCGCCTTCGTCACGGTGCTGGTCGCGGTGGCCGCCGGGGTGCTCACCGGGGTGCTCGCCTCGACCCGCGCCGCGCTCCCGGACGAGGTCTCCGCCGTCGCGTCCGCCGCCCGCTCCGCGGCGGTCGCGGCCTCCTCGGCCCTCGTCATGTCCTGCTCGATGTCGGCCTCGGGGTTGTCCCGGAGCAGGTCCTCCATGAAGGTCAGTTCGGCCTGGTTCTCCGCGCGGCGCGCCTCCCGCATCCGCGACTTGATCTGCTTCCGCATCGTGTGGCGGATCTTGAAGATCTCCAGGGAGTTGATGTAGCGCAGGGTGTCGAGGCCGACGACGGCGAGGGCCAGCCAGATGTACAACGTCTCACCGGTGCGCTGGTACTGACCGCCCATCAGCGCCACCGCGCACACCGCCACCCGGATGCGGTCGAAGACGAAGTCCAGCCAGGCGCCGAACACCGAACCCTGGCCGGTCAGCCGGGCGAGCTTGCCGTCCATGCAGTCGAAGATGAAGCTGACGTGGTAGATGACCGCGCCCCCGATGAGCCACCGCCAGTCGCCGAGCGCGAAGCAGGCCGCCGAGGCGAGGCCGAGCAGGAAGGCGCCCCAGGTGATCTGGTTCGGGGTGACCCGCGTCCGCAGGGCGAGCTGCCGCACCAGGGGGGTGGCGACCGGGTCGACGAGCAGCACCGTCCACCAGGCGTCGCGCTTCTTCTCCGTGATGCGGCGTACCTCGGTGAGGTCCGGTATGTCTCGGCGTGTGGATGGCATGGGTCAACTTCCTGGTGTTCGACTGGAATTAACCTCACGCTAGGAATCCGCTTACCGAAGCCGCAAGATCCGCTCCGTGCAACCTTTTGGAAGGGGTAACGGTCTCTTAGATAACCGGGTCGATGGATATGCCCGGCGACCGCCGCGTTATCCGAGCGTTACACACATACCGGTCTGTTATCCGATGCACGCGAGGACTTCACGGTTCGCGTACAACCCTGGGAAGAGTGGGGGCGAACAGTCCTCGATCCCCCGGGGCGGGTACGTCTCGTTCAGCCGAGGGACCCGAGAGACAGGCGATCCTCGATGAGATCCGCCGCCCGGCGTGTGCCGCCCTCTGCCGCCATCCGCTCCTTGATCCTCTTGAGCCGTTCCGCCACCTCGGGGTCGCCCGTGAGCGCCAGGACCGCTTCGCGCAGCGCGGCGGGTGACGCCTCGGCCATCGGGAGGTGCCGGGCGACGCCCAGGGCCTGGAGCATGTCCGCGTTGCCGAACTGATCGGCCGCCTGCGGTACGGCGACCATCGGCGTGCCGGTGGCCAGGCCCTCCTGACTTCCGCCGGCCCCCGCGTGGGTGATGAACGCGTCCGCCTGCCGGAGCACGGCGAGTTGGGGCACCCAGGAGTGCACCTCCACGTTGCCCGGCAGTTCGCCGAGATCTCCGGGAGCGACGAACCTGCCGATCTGCAGGACGACATGCCAGTCCGGCAGTTCCGCGAACGCCTCGGCGCAGGCGCGGTAGAAGGCGGGCTGCTTGGTGAAGCTGGAGCCCAGGGACACCAGCAGCACCTTCCCGGCGCCGGCGGGCCGCCGCCACTCGCCCTGTGCGGCGCGGTCTCCCTGGCAGGCACCGACGAAGGTGTAGCGCTCCTCGTCCACCCGGTCGGCGTGGGGCTGGAGGGCGCGCGGGATGAGCACGAGGCAGCGGTCGGGGCGGCCCATGAAGTCCTCGACGCTCAACTCCATGCCGTGAGCGGCTATCCAGCCGGCGAAGGTATCGAAGAAGGCCTTGCCGCGCGGGGTCTGTTTGAGCGGTTCGAACATCGGCTTGCCGACCTCCTCCTCGTAGCCCTCCCAGGCCACCATGCTCGGCGAGAGCTGCACGATGGGGACGCCCCAGCGGTGCGCGAGCACCCGGGCCGGGTAGGCGGTGATGTCGTAGAGCACCAGGTCCGGTTCGTCTCCCGCGTAGGCCGCCGCGAGCTGCGGTTCGGCCTGGAAGGCGTCCGTGAGGAACGGCTCGATGTTGTCGATCAGTTCGGTGCCCCACGCGTCCGGGTCGTCGTCGGTGGGCAGGGTCGAGTTCCACAATTTCGGTTCGGCGCCGGTCTCGGCGATACGGTCGGCGAAGGCGGGCGGGATCGCGTACGTGACCCGGTGGCCGCGGGCGACGAGTTCCCTGATCACCTCGATGCCCGGGTTCACATGGCCGTGCGCGGCGATGGAGAACATGGCGATATGGGCGGGTCGACTGGTCATGCGGCGACCCTAGGCGAGACGATACGTATCGTCCATCTGTTTACCGGCCGATGGGCCGCGCACCCGGTCCGACCTGTGGGAATGCGACACTGGCGGCCGGATGGCGTGCACCGGGAACCGTGACGCGAGGGCGCGCGGGCCGCGCGCGAGGACACGGAGGCGAGCGATGGACGAGGCACGGGCGCGGGACGTACTGGCCGCGGCGAAGGTACTGCCGGGTCCGGCGCGGGACGCGGAACTCCTCGCCCTCGGCGAGAACGCGGTGTTCGCCGCCGGTGACCTGGTCGTGAAGGTGGGCCGGGACGCGGAACTCCTCGACCGCGCGCGGCGGGAGCTGGACATCGCCGGCTGGCTCGCCGCCTCGGACGTTCCCGCCGTGCGGGCCGCCGAGCCGGAACCGCTGCTGGTCGACGGGCACCCGGTGACGGTGTGGCACCGGCTGCCCGACGCCGTACGCCCCGCCGAGCCGCGCGATCTGGCCGGGCTGCTGAAGGTGGTGCACGCGCTGCCCTCCCCCGCGTTCGCCCTGCCGCCCCGGGAACTGCTCGGCGGGGTGGAGCGCTGGCTGCGGCTGGCGGGCGACGCGATCGACCCCGCGGACGCCGCGTATCTGCGGGAGCGGCGGGACGGTTTCGCCTCGGCCGCCGCCGCGCTCACCCCGCAGCTGCCGCCGGGGCCGATCCACGGCGACGCCCTGCCCCGCAACGTCCATGTCGGCCCGGACGGACCGGTCCTGGTCGACCTGGAGACCTTCTCGGCGGATCTGCGCGAACACGACCTGGTCGTCATGGCCCTCTCCCGCGACCGCTACGGCCTCGCCGCCGAGGCCTACGACACCTTCACCGAGACCTACGGCTGGGACGTCCGGACCTGGGAGGGCTGCTCGGTCCTCCGAGGCGCCCGCGAAACGGCGAGCTGCGCCTGGGTCGCCCAGCACACCCCGACCAACCCCAAGGCGTTGACCGAGTTCAACCGCCGGGTCAGGTCCCTGCGGGACGGCGACGAAAGCGTGCGCTGGTATCCGTTCTGAGCGCGGGCGGGGGCCCTGGGACATGGAGCGCGAGCAAGCGGGCCGCCCTGCTCAGACGCGTTCGTCCGCCAGGTCCCGCAGGGGCCAGTTCCCGTCCACGACGGCGTCGGCCTCGCCCTTGCGGCGCAGGAAGCTCTGGAAGTCGGCGGCCCATTGCGCGTACCACTCGATCTGGCGGCGGTGCAGTTCGGCGGGGCCGAGGGTCGCCACCTTCGGGTGGCGGACGGCTATCGCGCAGGCGAGGCGGGCCGCGGCGAGGGCGTCGGCCGAGGCGTCGTGGGCGGTGTCCAGCGCCACCCCGTACTCGGTGCAGACCGCTTCGAGGTTGCGCTTGCCCCGGCGGTAGCGGTCCACGGAGCGGTCGATCGTGTACGGGTCGATGACCGGCCCCGGGTCGCCGCCGTCGAGCCGGTCGCGCAGCGACGGCAGTCCGTGGCGCCGCAGTTCGGCGCAGAGCAGGGTGAGGTCGAAGGCGGCGTTGTACGCGACGACCGGGACGCCCGCCTTCCAGTAGCCGGTGAGGGCCTCGGCGAGCGCGTCGGCGACCTGGTCGGCGGGGCGGCCCTCGGCGGCGGCCCGCTCGTTGGTGATGCCGTGCACGGCCACCGCGTCGGCGGGGATCTTCACGCCCGGGTCGGCCAGCCATTCGCGGTGGCCCTGCGGCTCGGCGTTCCTGACCTCGATGACGGCGGCCGTGACGATGCGCGCCTCTCGCGGATCGGTGCCGGTCGTCTCCAGGTCGAAGCCGATCAGCAGCTCCCGGTGCCAGCTCATGGTGGCCCCCCTTCTTCGTGGTGCTTTCCCCCAGTGGTCTCCACGATCGCATGGGCCACTGACAATCCGGGGACCGCGTTCCGCCCGGCGGCGGGAGGCCAGCGCGAGAGGGGCGTTTTCAGGACACGGGCCGCGAATCCGCCCAGGCCACCTCGAACTCCTCGCGGTACGTCGGGAAAAGCCCCTCTTCGCTCTTGTCGTCCGGTTTGACCACTCGGCTGCCGCCGCGCAGGACGAGTACGGGCGCCTCCATGCCGCGGGTGCGCCGCAGGTACGACTGCACGACGGCGATGCCGTCCGAGCCGTCGCCGTCCACGAGGTAGGCGGTGAAGCGGGGCGTCTCGTCGAAGACCTGGATCTGGAAGGCGTCCGGGTCGCGCAGCTTGGACCGCACCCGGCGCATGTGCAGGATGTTCATCTCGACGGCCCGGCTCAACTCGCCGCGCTTGATGCCGAGTTCGCGCTCACGGCGTTTCACCGCGCTGGAGGCGGGGTTCAGGAACAGCAGGCGGACCCGGCAGCCGGACTCGGCGAGCCGGACGAGCCTGCGTCCGGAGAAGTTCTGCACCAGCAGGTTCAGGCCGATGCCGATCGCGTCGAGCCGGCGGGCGCCGCCGAAGAGGTCCTCGGCGGGGAACTGGCGCAGCAGCCGCACCCGGTCGGAGTGCACGCCGACGACGTCGGCGTACCGGTCGCCGACGAGTTCCTCGACGGCGTCGACGGGCAGCCGCCGGGCGGAGGGCACGTCGCTGCCGGCGCCCAGGATCTCCAGGAGCTTCGCCGCGGCCCGCTCGGCCTGGCCGAGGACCGCCTCGGACAGGGCGCGGTTGCGCGAGACGACGTTGCGGGTCACTTCCAGCTCGTCCAGGGCGAGTTCGACGTCGCGACGCTCGTCGAAGTACGGCTCGAAGCAGGGCCAGTGCTGCACCATCAGCTCGCGCAGCTGGGGCAGGGTGAGGAAGCTCAGGACGTTGTCGTCCGCCGGGTCGAGCAAGTACCCCTTGCGGCGGCTGACTTCGCGTACGGCGACCGCCCGCTGCACCCACTCCTGTCCGGCGGGGCCCGCGGCGGCGACCACCCAGTCGTCGCCGTGCACGGGTTCGTAGACCGGGCGCAGGACGGCGGCCACCACGGCGCGCAGCCGCTGTTCGACCAGGTTCAGCCAGATGTAGGCGCGGCCGGCCCGCTGGGCGCGGGTGCGCACCTCGCGCCAGGCGTCCGCGCCCCAGTCCAGCTCCGGTCCGATCGATCCCATCTCCATCGGCCGTGCCAGGGACACCGCGCCGGGTGGGACATCTGTGGAGTTCCCCTCGTGACCCTCGTCACCAGGAGGCAGCTCCAGCCCTCCCGAGCCCACCCGCGCACCGCCTTCCGCTCCCCCGAGCAATCCCCAGGGGCCAGGCCCCGATCCACCAGTCCTCGGGGGCCGGGCCCCCAATCAACGATCAAGGAAGGGTACTCCGGGAGCGGTCGGCGGTGCAGCCCGATGGACAGGCTGTTTCCCAACTACCTCGGTCGCGCTTGCCCGTTCTGGTCCGCCAGCTCCGGCGGAGTGAGCGGATTCATGGCGGTGACGTCGCGCGGGGCGAGGGAGAAGCCCTGCCAGTGGACCGGCATGGGCTGCTGGTCCTCGTCACGGGCGATGTGGTGGAAGCCCACGTTGACCCAGACCACGGGGTGCGTGAGGGTCTGTCCGCCGACCCACTTGTCGACGGACTTGCCGTGTCCGGCACCGCAGTTGCGCAGGTTGTCGCTGGCGAACTGCTCGCACTTGTTGTACTCGGTGAAGTAGACGTCGTGCTTGGTGAAGGACCGGCCGAGGTACTTGGTGGTCGCGCCCGGGACCAGGTCGTAGGAACGGCGGTGGTTGTCCTTGTTCTTGCCGGAGTTGCTGACCACGCGCCACCAGCGCATGTTCTTGGCGTCGCCGGCGAGTTCCTTGGTGACCTTGGTGACGGTGGTCTTGTTGCTGGGTGCCTCGGCGCCGCGCGCGGGCGGGCTGACCTTGGAGTCGTACTGCTCGATCTTGGCCTTGGAGGAGCCGTCCAGGCCGAAGTTGAGCCGCCAGAACACGTTGTGGCTGTGGCTGGTGGCGTAGTCCTTGGCGCCCTTGCCGAGCGGCCAGCCGCGGCCGTCGCCCGCGTCGTAGTCACCGGGCGAGAGGCTGCCGGTGGCGCCGACGTTCATGTTGAGGGTGCCGTCGTCCTGGAAGCGCCACTCGGTGATGTACTCGTACCAGCCGACCTTGTTGACGGTGTAGACGAGCAGGTCCTTGCCCTGTTTCTGGAAGACCTTGTTCCCGGTGTCGGCCTGCATGCGGTAGGCGTGGCCGCGTGAACGGGTCGTGGTGCACAGGCCCTTGACGTTCGCGTGCTGCGGGTCCCAGGCCTCGGGGACCTTGACCGTCTTGATGGTGCCGCCGGGGCACTCGGCGGGGGCCATGTCGACCAGGCCCTGGCCGAATCCGGCGCCCGTCAGGTCGCTGTACTCGACGGAGCCGTCGTCGTAGGGGACGTCGATCTGGGCGAGCTTGGCGGTGCTGAGGACCTTGATCGGGCGGGCCTCGCCGGGCGGCTGGTAGGAGATGTCCTCCAGGACGAGCCCGGCCTCGCTCTCGTAGTGCCAGCACATCCGCCAGGTGGTACCGGTGGCGAGCTTCTGTTCGATCCGGTAGGCCGGACTGCAGTCGGGGGCCGGCGCCGGCGCGGCCTTCGGCTGGGCGACGGCCGGCCCCGCGGCCGTCGTGGCGGCGGCGGCCAGGGCGAGCACGGAGAGGCCCGCCGCCGCCCGGCGGCGGACACGGCTGTTTCTGTTGACACGCATGAGGAAGCGACTCCTTGCGGAAAGCGGTGAAGGTGGGAAGGAAGAACGAACGGCGGAGCCGGCGGTCAGCCGAGCCTGCCCACCTTGCGGGCGCTCAGGTCGATCACCAGGGTGCGGCTGTCGATCCAGGGCCCGTTCTTGACCTTCGGGAAGAGCCGCACGCACCGGTGCACGCCGCAGGCGTCCAGGGCGGCGGGCTGCGCGCCGGGCGTGGCGCGGTAGACCATGCTGTTCAGGACGAGCTGGCCGGAGGTGGTCAGTTCCTTGCCGGTGGCGTCCTTGTAGTCGGCCTTCAGGCCCGCGCCGAGCGGGTCGGCGATCAGCAGGTCGGCGGCCTCGGTCATCTCGGCCCGGGTGATCGGCGGCTGCACGTCGTGCTGGACGCCGGTGTGCTCGACCTTGCCGGTGTCGAGGTTGACCGTACGGGTGACGAGCGTGTCGTCCTTGTAGTCGTAGAACGTGACGTCGGCGCGGCGCGGCGCGTGCGGGTCGTCCAGTTCCGAGGTCTCGGGTTCGGCGAGGTCGATGCCGAGGCGCTGCGGTCCGCGCGCCCCCTCGACGTCCTTGCTGGAGTCGAAGAGCTGCCGGCTCACCGCGATGCGCTCGACGCGCTTCATCTCGTCGTCGGTCAGCGGATCACGTCCGGTGCCCTTCGCCCCCTGGGCCGGCGCCTGCTCGACGACGCCGGGCCGCACCGCGCCGCCCGGTCCCTGCGCCAGTTCCCGCGTCCGTCCCTGTTCGGCGGCCTGCCGCGCGGTTCCCCCGCCGCCCTTGCCGCCGGCCGTGTCGTCGGCGCCCGCCGTACCCGGAAGGGTGATGCCGATCATCACGGCCGTACCGGCCACCGCGATGGCCGCACCGGCCACCACCTTGCCCAGATGGCGGTGCACTGTCCTGCGCACATGTCCCCCTGCTCCTCCTGAGTTCCAGGAGTCGTTCGAAGCCCCACTGGTTCGGCATACGAGGTATGCCTGGTCGCGGGGTAAGAGGGATGTAAGTCATAGGAGGTTCCATCACTTTCGGGGAGACTCGTCTCGGACTCGCCCCCAGGGGCACGGCACTACTGGAAGAGTCATATCCATGCAGGTCTGGCCTGGTGAGGCATATCCACTCGGTGCCACGTACGACGGTGCCGGTACCAATTTCGCGGTCTTCTCGGAGGCCGCCGACCGTATTGAGCTGTGTCTGCTGGACGACGACGGCTCGGAGACGGCCGTGGAGCTGCGCGAGACGGACGCCTTCGTCCGGCACGCCTACCTCCCCGGCGTCATGCCCGGGCAGCGCTACGGATTCCGGGTGCACGGGCGGTACGCGCCCGAGCACGGGCAGCGCGCCAACTCGGCGAAGCTGCTGCTCGATCCGTACGCGAAGGCGATCTCCGGCGCCATCAAGTGGGGAGAGGAGGTGTACAGCTATCCGTTCGGGTCGCCCGACAAGCGCAACGACCTGGACTCCGCGCCGCACATGATGACGTCCGTCGTGGTGAATCCGTACTTCGACTGGGGCGAGGACCGCCGCCCCCGGACGGAGTACCACCACACGGTGCTCTACGAGGCCCACGTGAAGGGCCTCACCATGCGGCATCCGGCGCTCCCGGACGAGCTGCGGGGCACCTACGCGGCGCTCGCGCACCCGGCGATCATCGAACACCTGACGGAACTGGGCGTCACGGCACTGGAGCTGATGCCCGTACACCAGTTCGTGAACGACCACCGGCTGGTCGACATGGGCCTCAACAACTACTGGGGCTACAACACCATCGGCTTCTTCGCCCCGCACAACGCGTACGCCTCCTGGGGCGACCGAGGCCAGCAGGTCCTGGAGTTCAAGTCGGCCGTCCGGGCACTGCACGAGGCGAACATCGAGGTCATTCTCGACGTGGTCTACAACCACACCGCCGAGGGCAACCACCTGGGCCCCACACTGTCCTTCCGGGGTCTGGACAACGCCTCGTACTACCGCCTGGCGGACGACCCGCGCTACTACATGGACACCACGGGCACCGGAAACTCGCTGCTCATGCGCTCCCCGCACGTGCTCCAGCTCATCATGGACTCGCTGCGCTACTGGGTCACCGAGATGCATGTGGACGGCTTCCGCTTCGACCTGGCGGCGACCCTGGCCCGCCAGTTCCACGAGGTGGACCGGCTGTCGTCGTTCTTCGACCTGGTCCAGCAGGACCCGGTGGTCTCCCAGGTGAAGCTGATCGCCGAGCCCTGGGACGTCGGCGAGGGCGGCTACCAGGTGGGCAACTTCCCGCCGCTGTGGACCGAGTGGAACGGCAAGTACCGCGACACGGTCCGCGACATGTGGCGGGGCGAGCCGCGCACCCTGGCCGAGTTCGCCTCCCGACTGACCGGCTCCTCCGACCTCTACCAGGACGACGGGCGCCGGCCGCTCGCCTCCATCAACTTCGTCACCTGCCACGACGGCTTCACGCTCAACGACCTCGTCTCCTACAACGAGAAGCACAACGAAGCCAACGGGGAGGAGAACCGCGACGGGGAGAGCCACAACCGTTCGTGGAACTGCGGCGCCGAGGGCGAGACGGACGACGAGGGCGTGCTCGCGCTGCGCGGCCGGCAGCGGCGCAACTTCATCGCCACGCTGATGCTCTCCCAGGGCGTGCCGATGCTCAGCCACGGCGACGAGTTCGCGCGCTCCCAGGGCGGCAACAACAACGCGTACTGCCAGGACAGCGAGCTGTCCTGGGTGCCGTGGCCCGAGGAGGACTGCGAGCTGCTCGACTTCACGCGCGCGATGGTGTGGCTGCGCCGTGACCACCCCGTCTTCCGGCGGCGGCGCTTCTTCCACGGCCGGCCCGTCCAGGGCACCCACGACGAGCTGTCGGACATCGCCTGGTTCACCCCCGAGGGCCAGGAGATGACCCAGCACGACTGGGGTTCCGCGACGGCCCGGGCGCTGTCGGTGTTCCTCAACGGCAACGCGATCTCCGAGCCGGGACCGCGCGGGGAGCGGATCTCCGACGACTCCTTCCTGATGATGTTCAACGCGTCGCCGAAGTCGCTGGACTTCGTCGTGCCGGCCGACCACGGCCGCCAGTGGCAGGTCGTGGTCGACACCTCCGTCCCCGGCGGCATCCCCCCGGGCTCGGGCGCCAAGGTCGACGCCGGCGACCGGCTGACCCTGGTCGACCGGAGCATGACGGTGCTTCAGCGGCCCGCCTAGGGCGTGTCGTTTGGATCAGGTGGCGCCGGAGTGCGGCGCCTTGTCGGCTGGGCCGAGCGGGGCAGGGTGCGTGCAGCTGCAAGGCGGAGGAGGGCGACGACGCGGAGCGTCGGCAACCGACGACAACGCCGCAGATGTGCGTGCCCTGCCCCGCGACCCGCCACATGATCCAAACGACACGCCCTAGCGGACGCCGACGGCCCGCACACGCGCGTGCGCCTCCTTTCCGGCTTTGCGGGAGGGGCACGCGCGTGTGCCGCTTTTGGGGAGGCGCGCGCGTGTACGTGTTCGCCCCGGGCGGCGGGCACCAGGCGTGGCCGTACGGGTTCATCCCGGGCGGCGGGCACCAGGCGTGGCCCTACGTGTTCACCCCGGGCGGCGGGCACGGGCGTGGCCCTACGTGTTCACCCCGGCCGGCGGGCACGGGCGTGGCCGTACGTGCCCCCGGCCGGACTCCGTGGGTGCCCATCTGCGTGTCCGGGTGACACGAAAGGCGGCCGGGCGGGTACGTAAGCCCCATGACTTCTGAGCGTCCCGAACCGGCGTTGGCGGACTCGGTGGTCCCCGGCCCGCCGCCGCCCGTCGTGCCCACCTCCACCTACCGGCTCCAGCTCCAGCCGGAGTTCCCCTTCGGGAAGGCCGAGGCGGCCGTGCCGTATCTGGCCTCGCTCGGCGTGTCCCATCTGCACCTCTCGCCCGTCCTGGAGGCCGTGCCGGGCTCGACGCACGGCTACGACGTCGTGGACCACGCGCGCGTGCGGGCCGAACTGGGCGGCGAGGAGGGGCTGCGGTCGCTGGCGCGCACCGCGCGGGAGCACGGTCTCGGCCTGGTCGTGGACATCGTGCCGAACCACATGGCGATGTCCCCGCGCCACAACCGTGCCCTCTGGGAGGTCCTGCGGGAGGGCCCCGAGTCGCCGTACGCGCGCTGGTTCGACATCGACTGGGAGGCCCAGGGCGGCCGGATCCTGCTGCCGGTGCTCGGGGACCGGCTCGGCGCCGAGATCGGCCAGCTGAAGGTCGACGGCGACATACTGCGCTACTACGACCACGTGTTCCCGCTCCGCGCGGGCACCGAGAAGCTGCCGATGCCACGGCTCCTCGACGCCCAGTGGTACCGCCCGGCGTGGTGGCGGCTGGCCCGCACCGAGCTGAACTACCGGCGCTTCTTCAGCATCTCGGAGCTGATCGGGGTCCGGGTCGAGGACCCCGAGGTGTTCGCCGCGACCCACGGCAAGATCCTCGAACTGCTGCACGAAGGCGTGATCGACGGGCTGCGCGTGGACCACCCGGACGGCCTTGCCGACCCGGACGCGTATCTGCGCCGGCTGCACGAGGCCACCGGCGGCCGGTGGACGGTGGTCGAGAAGATCCTCGCGGACGGCGAGCCGCTGCCCGCCGCGTGGCCCGTGGCGGGCACCACCGGGTACGACGCGCTGCACCACGTCGACGGACTCTTCGCCGACCCGGCGGGGGCGAGCCGGCTGCTCGGCCGGTACCGGCTGTTCGCCGCGCCGCAGGCCGACCAGGGCGGCCACTGGGAGACGACGGTCCGGCGCGCCGCGTACACGGTCGTCGACCACGAACTGGCCACGGAGGTCGACCGTCTCACGCGGGTGGCGAGCCGGCTGTGCGCCGCCTCCGCCGACCCCGCCCTGCGCGACCACGCCCCCTGGGCGCTCCACACCGCGCTGCGCGAACTGCTCGTCCGCGTGGAGGTGTACCGGCCCTACCCGTCCACGGACGCCTCCCTGGTGGTGACCGAGGAGGCCGCCGACGAGGCCCGGGCCCTCTTCACGGTGCCCGAGGAGGCGCACGCCGTGGACGTCGTACGGGACATGGTGCTCGGCCGGGGTGACGACGGGCCGGAGCAGGCCGAGTTCCGGGCCCGGTTCGCGCAGACCTCGTCCGCGCTGCGGGCCAAGTCCGTGGAGGACACCGCGTTCTACCGCTACGTACCGCTGCTGCCGGCGAACGAGGTGGGCGGCGACCCGGGCCGTCCGGCGGTCTCCCCGGAGGCCTTCCACGCGTACTGCGCGCGCGTGCAGCGCGACTGGCCGGGCACCGGGACCGTCCTGTCCACGCACGACACCAAGCGCAGTGCCGACGTGCGGGCCGCCGTCGCGGTCCTCTCCGAGTGCCCGGACCGCTGGTCCGAGGTCCTGGAGGAGGTGGCACGGGACGGGGCGGGGATGCCCGACCCGCAGGTGGCGTGGGCCGCGTGGCAGACGGTGTTCGGGCTCGGACCGGCCGGGGAGGGGGGCGCGGGGGCATCGGCCGGCTCGTACGAAGCCCGCGTCCAGGACGCCCTGTCGAAGCACATCCGGGAGGCCGGGACGCACACCGCGTGGACCGAGCGGGACCCCGCCTACGAGGAGGCGGTGGCGGCGTTCGTGGCGGAGGGGCCGTGCGGGCCTCCAGGACGGCGCGTGGCGGCCTTGCGGGCCTCGCTGGCCCCGCACATCCGGGCGAACGTCCTCGGGGCCGCTCTGGTCCACCTGACGATGCCCGGGGTGCCGGACGTGTACCAGGGCACGGAGGGCGAGTACCGGGCGCTGGTGGACCCGGACAACCGGGGGGCGTTCGCGCCCCGGGACACCTCCGAGGAGAAGGTGGCGCTCACGGTGGCCGCGCTGCGGCTGCGGGCCCGGCGGCCGGAGGTCTTCGGGGCCGGGGCGAGCTACGCGCCGCTGGCCGCCGAGGGTCCGGCGGCCGGGCACTGCCTGGCGTTCGCGCGCTCCGGCGAGGTGATCACGGCGGTCACCCGGCTGTCGCTGCGGCTCGCGGAGGCGGGCGGCTGGGGCGACACGCGGCTCGCGCTCCCGGCGGGGCGGTGGGCCGACGTGCTCTCCCCGGAGGCTCCGGAGCGGGTGTTCTCCAGGCACGCGCGCGTGGCGGACCTCTTCGGGGAGGCGCCCGCGGTGCTGCTGGAACGGGTCAGCGAAACCGGACCGGCAGGGTCCGGGGCGACCGGCTGATCAGCCCCTGTGCCGGGGGCCGGTCTCCCGGCGCCCGGCACAGGCCCGGCAGGACGTCGAGCAGGGCGCGCAACCCGTGGTGGGCGACCAGGGCGGCCAGTGAGGTGCCGGGGCAGCCGTGCCGTCCCGCGCCGTACGCGAGGTCGCCCGGGTCGGCGCGGAAGGCGTCGTAGCGGTCGGGGTCCGCGAACCGCCCGGGGTCGCGGCCCGCCGCACCCGGCAGACACGCCACGGTGGCGCCGGCGGGGATCGGGCCGACGGTCTCCAGGGCGCGGCGCGGCACCACCTGGAGCGGCGGGTCCCGGCGCAGCGACTCGGCCCACGCGCCGCCCGCCAGGTCCGGTCGGGCCCGGATCGCCTCCAACTGGGCGGGATGGTCGAGCAGGTTGGCGAGGTACGAGGCGAGCGCGCGGGCGGTGGTGTCGCCGCCCGCGCCCAGCAGGACCCCGGCCACGCCCGTCACGGCCGCGTCGTGTACGCGAGGGCGGCGGCCACCTCGTCACTCAGCTCGGCGGTCACCTTGGACGGGGTGACCGCCGCGATCACCACCGTGTCCGCCGTG
>NZ_JBEYFY010000035.1:0-71328 GCF_040703595.1 Streptomyces sp. NPDC007084 | reverse complement strand
CATCGGTAAGCCGTATGCGGGAAAACCGCACGTACGGATTGAAAGGGGGATGGGGAAACGGGCCGTACATGGCACCGCGCCCCTGACTACCAATGGCCGAGTACGACAAGTGGGACATCAGAAAGCTGGAGATCCTGCGGACGCTGCGCGAACGCGGGACGGTCACCGCGACCGCCCAGGCCCTGCGCATGACCCCGTCGGCCGTGTCCCAGCAACTGACGAACCTCGCCCGACAGCTCGGCGTGACCCTCCTGGAGGCGAGCGGCCGCCGCGTCCGCCTCACCGACGCGGCCCACCTCGTCCTGCGGCACGCCGAGACCGTCTTCGAGCAACTGGAGCGCGCCG
This sequence comes from Streptomyces sp. NPDC007084, assembly GCF_040703595.1. Classification (NCBI taxonomy): domain Bacteria; kingdom Bacillati; phylum Actinomycetota; class Actinomycetes; order Kitasatosporales; family Streptomycetaceae; genus Streptomyces; species Streptomyces sp. NPDC007084. The sequence continues at coordinate 70,983 of NZ_JBEYFY010000035.1, read as the reverse complement.
ACGCCGAGTTGGCCGCGTACACACACGGCGAGGCCGGTACGGTCCGGGTCGGCGCCTTCTCCACCGCGGTGCCCGCCCTGGTCGTCCCCGCCGTCCGCCTCCTGCGCGAGCGCCGGCCCGGCGTCACCGTCCAGGTCCGCGAGGCCGAGGCGGCACAGGCGTACGAACTCCTCGGCGCCGGCGAGGTCGACCTCGCCCTGTCGCTGGCCGCGCACGCGCCGACCGCCACCGACCCCCGCTTCACCCGGGTACCGCTCCTCGCCGACCCGCTCGACCTCGCGCTCCCGCACGGCCACCCGCTCGCCGAAGCACCCGTCGTCCGCCTCGCGGACTTCGCCCGCGACCCGTGGATCTTCGGCGGCAGCGGCCCCTGGTCGGACATCACCCGCGCCGCTTGCGAGACGGCCGGCTTCAGCCCGCACCAGGCCCACTCGGCGGCCGGCTGGACCGCGATCCTCGCGATGGTGGAGGCGGGAATGGGCATCGCCCTGATCCCCCGCCTGGCCGCGATCCCCCGCACCGGCGTAACGATGCGCCCCCTCACGGACCCCCGCCCCCACCGCCACGTCATCGCGGCGGTACGCCGCGGCGCGGAACACCGAACGCCGTCCGGCACACTCCTCACGGCGCTGCGGGAGACGTCGGGGGCGCTACGTGAGCTGTCCCCCGACGACCCCCGCCCCCGGCCGACTTGACCAGCCAGCAGGCCGGCACGGGAAAGAGCCCCGCTTTGATGCGCCGGGGAAGACGCGGCGACCGGCGCTCATTCGGAGTCCCGGAGTCCCGGAGTCCCGGAGTCCCGGAGTCCCGGAGCCCCGGAGCCCCGGAGCCCCGGAGGCGTCGACGTCAGCGGTCCGGCGCTCGGTCGAGGTTCTTGGTGCGAATGGTTCGGGGGTCGTGTGGGTGGCCGTAGACCATGTGCGCGTGCAGGGCACGGACCGTTGCCGTGGCCAAGTGGCGACTTGCCGTGGTGATCGACGCGGCGAGTTCCGTCCGCAACCCCGCGCACACGGGGCACGTCTCGGGGTCGACACGGCCAGGGCGGGGGGTTCGGAGGTCGGACATCAGCACGCGGTGCTTCCCTCGGCCATCCAGGCCTTGACGCGCGACAGCTTCGGCATCTCGTGGGGGTGGTTGTTGATCTCGATCAACACATCCCGGTCACCATGCGCGAACCACTCGTCGGCCAGCGCCGCGCAAACGTCGCACCCCGCGGCGGGAGTTGCCCTGATCTCCGGGTATCGGCCCGAGACGATCTCACCTTGCCGTGCTTTCGCGTCTGCCCCCGTCTTCCGGCGACTTCCACGAACTCCGGTTGTAGCTTTGGGCACTGCCGTCAACCCCTTGCCGTTCGGTGGCGGCCCCGGACGTGGCGGACGGATTCGGGATCCCAGGGGAAATGCTCGGCCTGTCAAGGCGGCCTTGGGAGAATCCCCCGGAGGGCATGGACGCGGCCGATGCCTGCGCCGGCCTCGGCACCGGTATCACCTTGACCGCCCCGACCACGGAAGGCGAGGTCATGGGTTCGCTCGACCGTCGCGATCTCCTCAAACGAGGTATCGCCGCTGCCGCTCTGGTGGGGACGGGTCGTGAGGAATTCCAACACGCAGCCGCAGCGTTGGAAGGCGCGCACCGTTGCCTCGATAGTTCTGCGGTCGGATACTTTCGTCAACGGCTCGAAGCGGCCAAGCGGGACGATGGTGCGCTGGGCGCGCAGAAAACCCTGCCGCTGGTGCTCGGCTTATTGAGTGCCATCGAACAAAGGGCGCGGGACGTGAAAACCGCGCTACGGCGGGAATTGCTGTCAGTCGCTGCGGACGGCGCGGAGTTCGCGGGATGGCTGTACCGCGATATTCATCAGCCAGCCGTTGCCGCGTTCTGGTACGACCGGGCCATGGAATGGGCCCAAGAGGCCGACGACCCTGCTATGCAGGGATATGTACTGCTCAAGAAGTCTCAAATGGCTTATGACAGCGGTGATGCTGTCCGTATTTTGAGCTTGGCGCTGAGCGGGGAGCCGGACGAAGCGGCACGGATTGGTACCGCCTCGGCGAAGGTGGCTCAGGCGATGAAATCGGAGCGCACCCTGCGCGTATTGGGCGAAGTCTCCCAGACGCTCGATCGTTGGCGCGGCCGCCCCGTGGTGAGGGAATTCCGTCAGGAAATCCATGTGGCTTAGTCTCCCGGAGGGCCGGAACTCAGCCAGTTGCTCACGGAGTCGATGACGAGCGCCTGCCACTCCTGGCTCTGGGGGTTCAGGTACTGCGGGTCGCCGTGGGCGGCGAAACCGTGCTCGGATCCCTCGATCTCGATCAGTTCGCAAGGAGCGCCGAAGCGCTGTACGGCGGACCGGGACGAGTCGACGGGGACGATCGTGTCTTCGGTGCCGTGCACGATCAGGGTGGGGGCCCGCACCTCACCGAGTACCTCCAGCGGGCGGAGCCAAAAAACCTCGTTGAGCAGGGGGCGGCCATGCCGCAATGTCGGCGTGAACCGGATGAAGCCGTTCTCGGTGAGTTCCCGGGCCGCCTCCTCGCTGATCGAGTCGTCGACCCAGTAGGGGCGTGTGTCGATCGTGCGCCATTTGTAGTCCAACTGGGGATTGAACAGCACCAGACGGGAGACGTCTCCGGGACGCCCGGCGGCATAGTAAGCGCAGACGCCGCCCGCGAAACTGGCCCCCAGCAATGTGATTTCGTGTGCGTTGGTGGCTTTCCGTAGGCAGGCGACGGCGACGCGAATGTCGTTGAGGATCGTGGCAAGCGTCAGTTCCTCCTGCCTGCCCTCACTTTCACCGTGGCCGCGCATGTCGAAGCGGAGAGAGGCCACCCCGGCCTCGGCCAGTCCGGCGGTCAGGCGGGTGAAGAACCCGCCCTCCTCACGCGTGACACCGCCCCCGTGCACGAGCACGACAGCGCGAGAGGCCGGCGTATCGGGACTCACGAGCGTGCCGGTCAAGTGCAGGCCGTCCAGCGTCCGAAGCGTCACGACGTCTGATGTAGGCATGGCGGGAGCCTAGTACTGGCGGGCGTGGACACGGCAGGGCGGACGCAACGAGCGGGCGCGTCCGCCGCTCCGGTCGGTCACTCCGCTGACCAGCGGGAACTGCCCGCTCAGTCCCGCCCCACCTCATACAAGAAGCAGCCGTACTCCACCGCCCGTACGTGGACGAAGGCCACCTCCGGTTCGGTGAAGGCTGTGGTGAGGGCGGAATCGAAGGGGGCGGGGGGCTGGACCAGGTGGCCGCCCAGGATGTGGCCCTCGGGGGAGTAGCGGCGCAGGACTCGGGGGGCGTTGGTGAAGGGGAGGTCCTTGGCGGGCGGGGCCGCGCAGGCCTCGGCGTGGACGAAGACCGGGCCCTGTTCGTCGTAGGCGCCCGGATCGGTGCCGGTCCGGGCGGCCCGGCGGCGCAGCGGGGCGTACGCGACCAGCGCGACACGCTCGCCGGGCGCACTGCGGCGCAGACAGCAGCGCAGCGGCGCGCCGCCCTCCGTATCGGTCACCGGCACGGCCGGGCGGCCGGCGTCGTCGGTGTCGCGGAGTTCCTTCAGGACGGTCGGGGGGATGGGCCGTGCCCGGTACGTGGTCATGGGTCAAGGCTCGCGCCCGCCCGGCCCCGGCACCGGCGGGAAACGGACATCGCCTTCGGTACGCGTCCCGTGGAAGGATGGCGCAACCCACACATAACGAGGAGATGACCGCGTGCCTGGCACAAACCTGACCCGCGAAGAGGCGCAGCAGCGCGCGAAGCTGCTCACCGTTGACTCGTACGAGGTCGATCTCGACCTCTCCGGCGCGCAGGAGGGCGGCACCTACCGGTCCGTGACCACGGTGCGCTTCGACTCCGCCGAGGACGGCGCCGAGTCGTTCATCGACCTGGTCGCCCCGGCCGTCCACGAGGTCACCCTCAACGGCGACCCGCTCGACCCGGCCGAGGTCTTCGCCGACTCGCGGATCGCCCTGCCCGGTCTGCTCCGGGGGCGCAACGTCGTCCGCGTCGTCGCCGACTGCGCGTACACCAACACCGGCGAGGGCCTGCACCGGTTCGTCGACCCCGTCGACCAGCAGGCCTACCTCTACACCCAGTTCGAGGTGCCGGACGCCCGCCGCGTCTTCGCCTCCTTCGAGCAGCCCGACCTCAAGGCGACCTTCCAGTTCACCGTGAAGGCGCCGTCCGGCTGGACGGTCATCTCCAACTCGCCGACCCCGGAGCCCAAGGACGACGTCTGGGCCTTCGAGCCGACGCCCCGGATCTCGTCGTACATCACCGCGCTGATCGTCGGCCCGTACCACTCCGTGCACAGCGTGTACGAGAAGGACGGCCAGTCCGTGCCGCTGGGCATCTACTGCCGTCCCTCGCTCGCCGAGTACCTCGACTCCGACGCGATCTTCGAGGTCACCCGGCAGGGCTTCGACTGGTTCCAGGAGAAGTTCGACTACGCGTACCCCTTCAAGAAGTACGACCAGCTCTTCGTGCCCGAGTTCAACGCGGGCGCGATGGAGAACGCCGGCGCGGTCACCATCCGCGACCAGTACGTGTTCCGCTCCAAGGTCACCGACGCCGCCTACGAGCTGCGCGCCGAGACGATCCTGCACGAGCTGGCCCACATGTGGTTCGGCGACCTCGTCACCATGGAGTGGTGGAACGACCTCTGGCTGAACGAGTCGTTCGCCACCTACACCTCCATCGCCTGCCAGGCCCACCACCCCGACAGCCGGTGGCCGCACTCCTGGACCACCTTCGCCAACTCGATGAAGACGTGGGCCTACCGGCAGGACCAGCTGCCCTCCACCCACCCGATCATGGCCGAGATCCGCGACCTCGACGACGTGCTCGTCAACTTCGACGGCATCACGTACGCCAAGGGCGCCTCCGTCCTCAAGCAGCTCGTCGCCTACGTCGGCATGGACGAGTTCTTCAGCGGCGTCCAGGCCTATTTCAAGGCCCACGCCTTCGGGAACACCCGCCTGTCCGACCTGCTCGGCGCGCTGGAGCAGACCTCCGGACGCGACCTCGGCACCTGGTCGCAGAAGTGGCTCCAGACCGCCGGCATCAACATCCTGCGCCCGGAGATCGAGACTGACGCCGACGGCGTCATCACCTCCTTCGCCATCCGCCAGGAAGCCCCCGCGCTGCCCGCAGGCGCCCAGGGCGAGCCCACCCTGCGCCCGCACCGCATCGCGGTCGGCCTCTACGACCTCGACGACGCCGAGGGCGGCAGCGGCAAGCTCGTCCGGGACGAGCGGATCGAGCTGGACGTCGACGGCGAACTCACCGCCGTCCCGCAGCTCGTCGGCAAGCGCCGCCCCGACGTGATCCTGCTCAACGACGACGACCTGTCGTACGCCAAGGTCCGCCTCGACGAGGACTCGCTCGCCTTCGTCACCGAGCACCTCGGCGACTTCGAGTCCTCCCTGCCGCGCGCCCTGTGCTGGGCCTCGGCCTGGGACATGACCCGCGACGCCGAACTCGCCACCCGCGACTACCTCGCCCTGGTGCTCTCCGGCATCGGCAAGGAGTCCGACATCGGTGTCGTGCAGTCGCTGCACCGCCAGGTGAAGCTGGCCATCGAGCTGTACGCCGACCCGGCCACCCGCGAGGCACTGCTGACCCGCTGGACGGACGCGACCCTGGCCCACCTGCGGTCGGCCGAGGCCGGCGGCGACCACCAGCTCGCCTGGGCGCGAGCCTTCGCGGCGACCGCCCGCACGCCCGAGCAGCTCGACCTCCTCGAGGCGCTGCTCGAAGAGCGCGAGACCATCGAGGGCCTGTCCGTCGACACCGAGCTGCGCTGGGCGTTCGTGGAGCGCCTCGCCGCCGTCGGCCGCTTCGACGAGGCGGAGATCACCGCCGAGTACGAGCGGGACAAGACGGCCGCCGGTGAGCGTCACGCGGCGACCGCGCGGGCGGCCCGGCCGACCGAGGAGGCGAAGGCGGAGGCGTGGGCCTCGGTCGTCGAGTCCGACAAGCTCCCGAACGCCGTGCAGGAAGCGGTGATCGCGGGCTTCGTCCAGACCGACCAGCGTGAGCTGCTCGCCCCGTACACGGACAAGTTCTTCGCCGTGGTCAAGGAGATCTGGGACGGCCGCTCGCACGAGATCGCGCAGCAGGTCGCCGTCGGGCTCTACCCGTCGGTCCAGGTCTCCGAGGAGACCCTCGCCAAGACGGACGCCTGGCTGGCCTCGGCCGAGCCCAGCGCGGCCCTGCGCCGCCTCGTCTCGGAGTCCCGCTCGGGCGTCGAGCGGGCACTGAAGGCCCAGGCGGCGGACGCGCGGGGGGCCGGCGCGTAAGGGCAAGGCGCGCGGGGGCCACCGCGCGTAGGGCGGGCGCCCGCTGGGGCCTCCCAGAGGGCGCCCGCGTTGGGGCTCCTTTGGGGCGTCCGCGCGGGAACCTGTGACGGCGGGCGGGGAGACCGGACCGGGACCGGACCGGATGTGTCTTCCCGCCCGCCGTCGTGTTCCGCCGCGCCCGGCGGGCGTCCGCTGACCGGCCCCGGGGGGGGGCCTTCCCGGGGGCCTTCCCGGGAGCCCTCCCGGGGTCGCTCAGTGGGGGACCATGCCGCCCGTGACGTTGACGAACGTTCCCGTGATACCGCCCGCCAGGTCCGAGGCGAGGAACGCCGCGGTGGCGGCGATCTCGGCGAGGCTCGGGTTGCGGCGGGTCATCCGCATCCCGGCGAGGTTCGCGAGGAGCCCCTGGAGGGCCGCGTCGTCCAGGTCCATGCCGCTGTCGACGGCGGCCAGCTTCTCCCGGGTCAGCGTCTCGGGGACCCCGGCCGCCCACAGGCCCACCACCCGCAGCCCGCGCGGCCCCTGTTCCGTCGCCAGGTTGCGCACCAGCGTGTCGATCGCCGCGTCCGCCGGGCCGGTGCCGCCCATCATCGGACTGCCGTGCGCGGAGCCGCTGTCGAGGGTGAGCACGACTCCCGACCCGGACCCGGCCATCCGGCGGGCGGCGGCGCGGGCGGTGATGAACGTGGTGCGCAGGCCGGTCTCGACGGGCCGGACGAAGTCCTCGACGGACAGGTCGACCAGCGGGACGCCCTGCGCGTCGCCGCGCGTCACCAGGTTGAAGGAGATGTCGAGGGCGTCCAGCGAGGCGATGTGCGCGTCGACCGCCGCCTCGTCGAGGGCGTCGAGCACCGCCGTCTCGGCGTGACCGCCCGCCGCCGTGATGTCCCTGGCCACCGCCTCCAGCGTTCCGGCCGTCCGGCCCACCAGGTGGACCCGGGCCCCCTCGCGGGCGAAGACGCGGGCCACGGCCCCGCCGATGGAACCGCCCGCGCCGTAGACGACCGCGGACTTGTCGGTGAGCAACATGAGGATCTCCTGGGGTGTGCGCCGTGTGAGTGCCGTGTGAGTGCCGTACGTGGCGCTCATACAGACGTCACGCCCCCGCCCCGCTCATCGGTCACCCGACCGCCCCCCCTCATCGGTCACCCGTCGGCCCCGCTCACAGGTCGGCCGCCCGCCCCGCTCATCGGCTACCCGTCGGCTTCGCTCAGCGGTCCGCCGGGAGTCGCAGGGGCAGCCCGAACGCGGGGAACAGATGCGGCTCGAACGAGGTGATCTCCACGATCCGGTCGCCCTCGACGCGCAGGACGTCCAGCACCTGGGCGCGGTAGACCGTCGTGCCCGGCCGCCGCACGTAACCCCCGGCCGCGGGCTGCCCGTTGGCGCGGGCGGGCAGGTGACGCCAGTGTCCGAGGAACATCGGGGAGGCGGGGTCGAGACTGACCCGCAGGAACTCGGTGATCGCCGCGCGGCCCACGAACCAGAACGGGTTCGGCGGCATGGTGAGCCGGATGTCCTCGCCGAGCAGCTCCGTGAACCGGCTCAGGTCGAGGCTCTCGGCGGCGGCCATGTAGCGCCGCAGCACCTCCCGCTCGCGGGCGTCGGTCTCGGCGGTCCACTCGGTACGGCGGTCGGGCAGCCGGTCGCGCAGGGTGGGCCGGGCCCGCTGCAGGGCGCTGTTGACCGAGGCCACGCTCGTCTCCAGGGCCTCGGCCGTCTCGGCGGCGGACAGCCCGAGGACGTCCCGCAGGACCAGGACGGCGCGCTGGCGGGCCGGGAGGTGCTGGATGGCGGCCAGGAAGACCAGTTCCAGGGTCTCCCGGGACACGGCGAGGGCGTCCGGCTGCTCCTCGGGCGAGGGCAGGTCCTCGTCGGGGTAGGGCTGGAGCCAGGTGACGCGGGCCGGGGGGTCGGCGCTGCCGTGGTTCATGCCCGGGAGCGGCTCGTAGCGCTGCGGGCGGCGGGCGGTGCGCCGCTGGAGGTCCAGGCAGGCGTTGGTGGCGATCCGGTACAGCCAGGTCCGTACGCTCGCCCGCCCCGCGAAGCCCTCCCGGGCCCGCCAGGCGCGCAGGAACGTCTCCTGGACGAGGTCCTCCGCGTCGTCGTACGACCCCGACATGCGGTAGCAGTGCACGCGCAGCTCACGCCGGTACGGCTCGACGAGCACGGCGAAGTCGCTCTCCCCGAGGGCACCCGTCTCCCCTGAGGAGCCGCCGGGGGCTGGAACCGGGACCGGGACCGGGACCGGGACCGGGACCGGGACCGCGGAGGGTTTCGTCACGGCGGCCGGCGTGACGGAATCGGCCGTCGCGGAGTCCCTGGCGACCCGGGCGATACGGCGGAGCCGGCCGACCGAGGAGGCCAGCTCGGTCACGCCGGAGTAGAAGACGGCGGGCGGCTGCGGCACCAGGTCCTCGACCTGCCGGCCGATCGCGTCGATCAGCCCGCGCACGGTGTCGGCGGGCGCGGCCCGGCGGTCCCGGTACGCCTTCTGCCGGCAGGCGGCCGAGCAGTACACGGAGGTGCGGCCCACCCGACCGCCCCGCCCGGCCAGTACCTTCCCGCAGCATCGGCACACGGCATCGACTCCCACACCGGCCTCCGGGCTCGTTCCGTCACACGGCAACGCGGTGACGCTATCGGCCGGCAGGCCCGGCACACAGGGGAGCGCCGCACTCCGGGGGTGGGGCTCCGCGGGGGACTGCCGTTGGTAGCGGAGGGGAGACGAGAGGAGGGGCGGGACCCGGTCGGTGTCCCGCCCCTTCCGGGGGCCCGTGGGCCGGGGTGTCAGCGCGCGGAGTCGTTCAGTTCGGCCGCGACCAGTTCCGCGATCTGGACCGCGTTCAGCGCCGCGCCCTTGCGGAGGTTGTCGTTGGAGACGAACAGCGCGAGGCCGTGCTCGGCGGTCTCGTCCTCGCGGATGCGGCCCACGAAGGACGCGTCCTTGCCGGCGGCCTGGAGCGGCGTCGGGATGTCGGAGAGGACGACACCGGGGGCGCCCGCGAGCAGCTCGGTGGCGCGCTCGGCGGAGAGCGGGCGCGCGAAGCGGGCGTTCACCTGGAGGGAGTGCCCGGAGAAGACCGGGACCCGGACGCAGGTGCCGGAGACCTTGAGGCCGGGGATCTCCAGGATCTTGCGGGACTCGTGGCGGAGCTTCTGCTCCTCGTCGGTCTCGTTCAGGCCGTCGTCCACCACGGAACCGGCCAGCGGGAGCACGTTGAATGCGATGGGACGCTTGTAGACCTGCGGCTCGGGGAAGTCGACCGCCTCACCGTCGTGGGTCAGCTTGTCGGCCTCGGCGACGACCTTGAGCGCCTGCCCGTGCAGCTCGGCCACGCCCGCGAGACCGGAGCCGGACACCGCCTGGTAGGTGGCGACGACGAGCGCTTCGAGGCCCGCCTCCTCGTGCAGCGGCCTGAGGACCGGCATCGCGGCCATCGTCGTGCAGTTCGGGTTGGCGATGATGCCCTTGGGCCGGTCGGCGATCGCGTGCGGGTTCACCTCGGAGACCACGAGCGGGACCTCGGGGTCCTTGCGCCAGGCGGAGGAGTTGTCGATCACGACGGCACCCTGCGCGGCGACCTTCTCCGCCAGCGCCTTCGAGGTGGCCCCGCCCGCCGAGAAGAGCACGATGTCCAGGCCGGAGTAGTCGGCCGTGGACGCGTCCTCCACCGTGACACCGTCGACGACCGTCCCGGCCGAGCGGGCCGAGGCGAACAGGCGCAGCTCGTCGACCGGGAAGTCCCGCTCCACGAGGATCCTGCGCATGACTGTGCCGACCTGACCGGTGGCTCCGACGATTCCGACCCTCACGGCGACTCCCTTTGCGTGCGTTTTACGTGGTCCAGCGTTTCCATCATGCGTCTCACCAGGCCCCGCGTGTCCAATCCTTTCGCCGCGGCGTCCGGGGAACGGGACGCCCGCGCGGGGCCCCGGGAGCCCGATCCTGCGGCGGCCGGACGCCCGGATACGAAGAAATCGTCCCGCGACGAAGGGGAACCGCAAGCCGTACGGTGTGGGCCGGTACGCGCCCGGTGTGGGACCCGTCATGGTTTCCGGCCGGGTGTGACGTACGACTCGAACCAGGCCGGCGTGCGTCCCGGTCCGTACCCGCGCGGTGCCCCAAGCGTCCCGGTCCGTACCCGCACGGTGTCCCAGGCGTCCCGGTCCGTTTGCGGTCGAACGTTTCGGCCCCCGCCGGCGTCCTAGAGGAAACGCGGGAGGGGAGGGGTGGCTGTGCTGCGCAGAAAGCCACGCCGCGCACCGGGGGCGGACGACCCCCTGGACGCGGCGCAGGAACGCCGGGTACGGGCCGTGCTCGCGCTCGGCGGTGTGCCTCAGGCGGATCTGCCGGACGGGGTGCAGCAGGTCCGGCTGCGGCTGCTGGAGCGCGCCGCCAAGGGGGACGAGGCACCACGCGACGTGTCCGCCTGGGCCGCGGTCGTCGCCTCCAACCTGGCGATGGACTGGCACCGGGCCAAGCGCCGGCAGGAGCGGATCGGTGAACGCCTCGCCTCGCTGCGGCAGTTGGAACAGCCCTCCGACGAGGAGTCCAGCGTGCTCGCGCTCGCCGTCGCACAGGGCCTGGACGAACTGCCGGACGCCCAGCACCAGGTCGTCGTCCTGCGGTTCTACGCCGATCTGCCCGTGCGGGAGATCGCCGACGAACTCGGCGTACCCGAGGGCACGGTCAAGAGCAGGCTGCACACGGCGGTCCGCGCGCTGCGCGCCCGCCTGCACGAGGACGAGGTGGTGTGACGTGGCCGAGTACGAGGAAGCCGACGCGCTGCTGGCCGCGATCACGGACGCGCCCCTGCCCCAGGGGGCCCGCGACGACATCGTGTTCATGGCCGAGCACCGTTCCGCCCGTGAGGACGTGGACGTGCTCCGGGAGCAGTTGGTCATCATCGGGGACGCCCTGGCGGCGGACCGGGCAGGCGCCACGCGTCCGGCCGGCGCCGCGAAGAGGCGGGCGCGGCCGGCCCGGGAGGCCAAGGCCTCACGGAAGGCGAGGGCCGCAAGGTCCCCGGCACCGGGAAGGCCGGCGGAGCCCCGTCCCCTGGCAGCCCCGGGCCGTCCCCCGGCCGATCCGGGCCATCCCCCGGCAGCCCCGGGCCGGCCCCTGACCGCCCCCGGCCGGACCCGTCGGCGCGGCGCCTTCGCCGTCGGGGCGGGAGCGCTCGCCGCCGCCGCGGCGGCCTCGCTGGTCGTCGGCATGGGCTGGCTGGCCGCGCAGGGCGGGACCGGGGCGAACGACGCGACCGCCGGTGACGCCAAGGCGGACCAGGGCGCCAAGGGCTCGCTCAGCGCGCCGGGCTACATCGCCTGCTCCCGGCTCATCGTGGAGGGCACGGTCGCGAAGGTCGGCCAGGTGCCCGGCACCGGCCAGGACCGCGTCACCCTCGACGTGTACCACTACTACAAGCCCGCCAAGGGCGAGAAGGAGATCACCTTCCTGATGGACCGGGACGTCGGTTTCCGGCCGCGCCAGGGCGACGAGGTCCTGGTCGGCATCCCGCGGCACGCGGCCACCCCGGACATCTGGACCACGGGGGACGCGGCGATCGCCCGTGAGCGCTCGTGGATCGTGAAGGCCCTGCCGGAGTCCCGCGGCCTGACGTGCGAGGAGTGAGCCGGACCCGCTCCAGCGGCCGAAGGCCGGAAACCGCCCCGCGCACACGAAGGGGCGGGCGCCCCGGTCACGGACGCCCGCCCCACCCCGTACCGCACACGAAGGGGCGGGCGCCCCGGTCACCGACGCCCACCCCCTCCCCGTACCGCACACGACACCCCCGTACCGCACACGCGAAAGGGCGGGCGCCCGTCTCCGGGCGCCCGCCCCCTGCCCGTACCGCTCACGCGGCCGGAGGCCTACGCCGTCACGGCGTGACCTTGTCGATCTTCACGCTGCCGGTGCCCGCGACCGTGCCGCGCGCGTTCACCAGCTGGACCTGGCCGAAGAACTCGCGTCCCTCGGGCGCCGCCGCGGCGGCGGTGACCGAACCGGACACCGTGGCCGAGGCGCCGGTGGCGAGCTTGACCGCGGCGGAGTCGTCGACCGTGACCGTGCCGAGCGCGCTGGAGAAGAACACGTCCAGGTAGTCGTACGCGGTCGAGCCCGACGGGACCGAGTAGCCGTCGACCTCGACGGTGTACGTGCCGGCGGCGGGGGAGGCGATGGAGACGGCCTCCTCCGAGTCACCGTCCGCGGACTGTCCGACGACGTTCCCGGCGGCGTCGTACACCGTCAGGTCCAGGTCGGCGGCGGTGTCCGAGACGTTGCCGATGGACACGTTCAGCGAGGAGGCGCCCGCGGGCACCTCGACCGTGGTGGTCTGCGTCGCGCCCTCGGTGATGGTCGGCCGCGCGCTCTTGGAGGAGCCGAGCGGACCGCCCTTCAGCCTGCCGTCGATCGCGGCGAACTTGTTCGTCACCTTCCAGGAGACGGTGGACGGCAGGCCGACCTTCGCCTCGGGGACGGTCACGACCGGCGGGGTGAACGCCGCGCCGAGCACGGCGACATCCAGCTTGTACGGGTTGTCGAGCAGCGGCGAGGTGCGGCGCGCCTCGACCTCGATCTCCCAGACACCGGCCTGCGGGTCCGCGTACGAACGCACGTCGGGCTTGCAGCCGTTGCCGTCGAGATAGTTGTTGTAGCAGTACGGGGTGCTGGTGTTGTCGACCGGAACGCCGTACGGGTGGATCGCGATGAACCGCGTCTGGCTCTTGTCCTTCAGCCCGCCGATCGCGACCTCCAGGGCGGACGCGCCCTCGGGGACGGTGACGAAGTAGGACGTGGTGCTGTTGCGCTGCACCGAACTCGACGCCTTGTAGGTGTACTTGACCGGCGTGGAGACCACGACGGTCGACAGGATCTGCTTGTCGACACCCTCGGTGCGCGGGTCGTCGACCTCCAGGATCGCGCTCTTGAGACCGGCCGACCGGGGTGCGGCCTGGACCTTGACGGTCACCGGCTGGTTCAGCGGGAGCCTGACCTCGTCCGAGCCGACGACACGGAAGGTGCCCTCGGCGTTGTTCTCGAAGTACAGCTCGTGCCGGATCGCCCGGTTCTCGCCCGACGTACGGGTGATGGTGACGTCGTACGTCCTGCGCTCACCGGCCTTGAGGCCGCCCTCGCGGTCGTAGAGGCCGGTGCCGAAGCCCGGCGTCTTCAGCGCGTAGTCGATCGCGGTGTCGACGGGCGCCTTCACGGTGTAGTCGTGCGCGGTGGCGCCGTGCCGGATCGAGTCCCAGGCGTCGGGGATGTTGATGAGGCCCGCACCCTCCTCGTACGCCTGGACGCCCTTGATGTGGTCGGCGGTCGAGGTCAGCGCGGTGCGCAGGGTGGCCGGGGCGAGGGCGAGGCCCTTCTGCTTCGCGGCGCTGAGCAGCAGCGCGGAGGCGCCCGCGGCCTGCGGGGAGGCCATCGAGGTGCCCTGGAGCATCGAGTAGCCGGCCGGCAGCGTGTAGCCCGCCTCGGCGACCGGGGAGCCCGGCAGCCAGGTCTGGGTGGAGTTGATGGAGGCGCCGGGCGCGCTCAGCGTCGGCGTGAAGCCGCCGTCCTCGCGCGGGCCGCGCGAGGAGAAGGGCATCATCGCGTACTTCTTCTCCACCTGGGAGCCGTAGTTGGCCGCCCAGGTCTCCTTGGAGATGGTCGCGCCGACCGAGATGACCTTGTCGGCCAGGCCCGGGTCGCCGATGGTGTTCGCGCCGGGGCCCGAGTTGCCCGCGGAGATCACCAGCTGGACGCCGTAGGTGTCGATCAGGCGCGTGTACAGCTCGCTGCGCGCGTTGTTGCCGTCGTTGAGCGCGGGCAGACCGCCGATGGACATGTTGACGATGTCGACGCCCCGGTTGGCGACGAGGTCGATCATGCCCTCGGTCAGCGCGATGTTGGTGCAGCCGCCGGTCCAGGTGCAGGCACGCGAGGAGACGATCTTCGCGCCGGGGGCCGCGCCGCTCATCTTGCCGCCGAACAGCCCGTTCGCGGAGGTGATGCCGGCGACGTGGGTGCCGTGCTCGGACTCGATGACACCGATGTTGACGAAGTCGGCCGTCTTGCCGACCCAGTCCCCGCCGTAGGGGTCCATCGGGACGCTCTTGCGGATCTCGACGACGAACGGCTGCCGCTCGACGACGTCGGTCGCCGGGTTGTCGGTGCCGAAGTAGCCGATCTGGAAGCCGTCCTTGTACGGCTTCATCGGCTTGTCGTCGGTGAAGTCGTTGTTGTTGTTCAGGTCGACGGTGACCGTGCCCGCCGCCGGGTCGTAGAGGACGCCCCACGCGTCGGTGGTGTCACCGTCGCGGTTCGCGTCGCCCTGCGCGTCGCCGCCGGCCGTCGCCGACTCCCGGAAGGTGCTGATCTCGTACGAGCCCGCCGGCGCCGTCCACGTCTTGCCGCTGTAGGTGAAGGTGGGCCCGGCCACCGGGGTGATCATCGGGCGCCAGGTCGCGTCGCCGTCGAGGATCGGGTCCGTCGCGGTCACCCAGTCGACGATCTTGCGCTCGCCGGTGGTGGTCTTCTGGAGCGCCGGGTGACCGAGGTCGACACCGGAGTCCAGGATGCCGATGGTGACCCCGCGGCCGTCCGCCTTCGGGTGGTCCTTCACGAAGTCGACGGCGCCCGTCTCGAAGGACGGGTTGTACGGGTTCTCGGCGGGGGTGTTCTTGCCGGGGCCCCGGTAGGTGACGGCCGTGGTGTGGTTGCTGCCGTGCCGGGCGGTGTCGGCGCTCGGCGTCGGGTCGTCCAGCGCGATCTCCTGGCGCAGGTCGATCCCGTGCACCGAGGAAAGCTTCGCGGCGGCGGCGATGGCCGCGTCCGCCCTGCCCGTCGGGACGGTCGCCCGGACGTAGCCGAGCTTGTCGTAGGTACGGCCCACCGAGCCGCCCTTGACCGCGTTCAGCTCCTTGGCGACCTGCTCGGTCTGGCCGGGAGCCGTGGCGATCATCATCGTGACGTTCTTGTCGCCGTTCGCCTTGGCCTCGGTGAGGAGGTCGGCATCGCTCGAACCGAGCTTGGCGGCGGCGGACTTGGTCCCGGGGTCGGCGGTGGGCGTGCCCGAGTCCGCGGAGAAGGCCATGGGTATCGGCCCGGCCGCGGAAAGTGCGGCCACCAGGCCCGCGGCCACGGCGATGCGGGCCACGCGTCTCGCGCCCGATATCGGGGCGCGCTGAGGGTCGGAGATCATCTGCATCCCTTGTAGGTAAAGGAACGAGCGTGGAGCGGCCGGTTCCGACGGTCGATGGGGCCGGCCGCGACAGTCCGGTATGTGAACCCGGATGACCGCTCAGCTTTGCCTAAGGGGCAGTTGTTTGGGGAGAGTTGACCGAGGCGGGATGGAGTCATGGCGTACTTCCGCCATACGTCACGCCGTTGATCGCCCGCTATGGCCTGACATACCGGACGGCGTGCCGTCCGCCTCCGCCGATCCGGCTCCCTTCCGTGCGCGTGCCGTGGCAGGCCGGTCTCACGCGGTGACCCTGATCCGACGTCAGATGTCCGTGACGCGGCCGGTTTTGCCGGGCGACGACCGTCTCTTGGGGCCCCTTTGATCCCTCCGGCCGCTTCTTGGGCCCGCCGCCCTGGAGAACCCCCTCGGCTCCCCGGCTCCCCGGCTCTCCGGCTCCCCGGCCCGGCTCCCGGGCCCCCTGCCCCTCGGCCCCCTGCCCCTCGGCCCCCTGCCCCTCGGCCCCCTGCCCCCGGGCCCGTCGCGTCCGACCGCCCGGAACGGCCGGCTCAGCGGAGAGTGCCGCTTCCCCTACCCCGGAAGATGAACGCGGAGTGACCGGCCACCGGCCGTTCGGACAGGGCTCCATGGACGCGCAGGTGCGCCAAGATCCACGTACGGCGATCGGCGCCGGGCGTTGCTGCCGAGTTAACGCGCAGGTCACCCCCGCTGCCAACGATCCATGGTGAGCGGGGTGTTCGGTCCGGGCGCCCCGCGACCACAGCCGACGCGTTCGCACTCGGGGAGACCGCGCCATGTCGCGCACACGCTCTGTCGCCGCCGTACCCGCTCTCAACCGCCGCACCCTGCTGGCCGCCACCGGAGCGCTGTCGCTCTCCGCGGGCGTCGGCCTCGCCCTGCGCCCGGAGTCCCCGGCGCACGCCGCGACCCCGGGACGGGAGACCGTCGCCGACTCCGTCGCCCGGTCCGAGGCCCGCTCGGCGGCCGTCACCCCCATCGCCCCGCCCGAGCCGGTCCCCTACACCCGGGGCACCACCCTGAGCGGTGTCGCCGCCCCGCGCTCCGGCCCCGCCGGATACCGGCGGCTCGGCGACGGCGCCGGCTGGAAGCGCGTCGTCCGGGACGAACTGGCCGCGGGCAAGAAGGGCCGCGCCGACCGGCGCACCGCGCTCGCCTCCTTCGTACAGCTCACCGACCTGCATCTGACCGACGCCCAGCACCCGCTGCGGCTGGAGTTCCTGCGCGCCCAGACCGCGAGCGCCTGGCGCCCCCAGGAGACCCTGACGGTCGCCGGCGCCGTCTCCCTCGTGGAGCGCGTCAACTCCCTGCGGGGAGCCCCCGTCACCGGTTCCCCGCTGCACTTCGTCATGACCACCGGCGACAACACGGACAACAACTCCAAGACCGAGCTGGAGTGGTTCCTGAAGGTCATGAGCGGCGGCCGCATCAGCCCGAACAGCGGCGACCCCCGGCACTACGAGGGCGTCCAGGCGAGCGGCCTGAAGAGCTACTGGCAGCCCGACGCGGCCCTGCGCGACGCCGACAAGCAGCGCGGCTTCCCCCGGATCGAGGGCTTCCTCGCCGCGGCGATCCGCGAGCTGCGCAGCCCCGGCCTGCGCCTGCCCTGGTACTCCACCGTCGGCAACCACGACGCGCTCCCCATGGGCTGCTACGCCACCCGCGGCGACTCCTATCTCACCGAGTTCGCCGTCGGCGGCAAGAAGCTCATGTCGGCGAGTGCCCCGGAGGCCGCCGCGCTCGCCAAGAGCCTGAAGAAGGGCACCAGCCCGAAGGGCAAGGAGGTCCACGACCTGCTCAAGGCGCACACCCGGCAGATGCGGTCGGTGACCCCGGACGAGAAGCGCGCCCCCTTCACCCCCGCCGAGTACCTCAAGGCGCATCTCGACCCGGCGCACACCGGCCCGGGCCCGATCGGCCACGGCTACTCCTCCGCGAACCTCTCCGCGGGCACCCAGTACTACACGTTCCGGATCAGCGAGGACGTCATCGGCGTCAGCCTCGACACCACCGACCCGGGCGGCCACTACGAGGGCTCCCTCGGCACGGCCCAACTGCGCTGGCTGGAGCGGACGCTGCGCGAGAACAAGGACTCGTACGTCGTCGTCTTCAGCCACCACACCAGCAAGTCCATGCGCAACACGCAGACCGACCCGCGCCGCCCCACCGAGAAGCGGCACCGCGGTGAGGAGGTCGTCGCCCTGCTGGCGAGCTTCGGCAACGTGCTGGCCTGGGTGAACGGCCACTCCCACAAGAACGAGATCATCCCGCACGCCGCCCCGGGCAACCGGTCCTTCTGGGAGATCACCACCGCCTCCCACGTCGACTTCCCCCAGCTCGCCCGTGTCATCGAGCTGGTGGACAACAAGGACGGCACGATCTCCCTGTTCACCACCCTCATCGAGTCCGCCGCCCCGCACGCCACGAACTTCGCCGACCTCAGCCAGACGGGCCTCGCGGCGCTCTACCGGGAGATCTCCTTCAACACCCCCGGCGCCCGCACCGACCTCGCCGGCACCTCGCGCGACCGCAACACGGAACTGATTCTGAAGAAGGGCTGACCGGCGAGGGAGACAGCGGCGGCGGCCGGCCGCGCCCCCGCCCGGCGTCCTACTCCCCGGCCGCGCACCCGCACAGCCGCCCGGCGTCCTACTCCCCGGCCGTCGCTGCGAAGCTCACCTTCGCGGTGTCGACCGTGGCCGCCTGCCGGCCCGGCGCCTTCTGGTACTGCCAGTACAGGTTCGTGTGGGCGATCACCTCGGCCGGGCCGGGGGCTCCGTAGGCGGTGAGGTCCTCCGTGGTGTGCGCGTCGGCGACCAGAGTGACGTCGTATCCACGGGTGAACGCGCCGTGCAGGGTGGAGCGGACACAGGCGTCGGTCTGGGCGCCGGTGACGACCAGATGGCCGACGGCCCGCTCGGCGAGCACCTTCTCCAGGTCGGTGGCCTCGAACGAGTCGCCGTAGTTCTTGTGGACGACCGGCTCGGTGTCCTCGCGGACCAGCTCGGGCACGTACTCCCAGGCGTGGCTGCCCTCCTTCATCCCGTCGTCGGAGTGCTGCACCCAGATCACCGGAACGCCCTCGGCGCGGGCTCTGGCGACCAGGCTGTTGATGTTCTCGATCACGTCGGAGCGGTTGTGGGCGCCGTCCACCGCGCCGTGCTGCATGTCGATCACGAGCAGGGCGGTGTCCGGGCGGCCGGGCAGGGTGGTCATCGGACTCTCCCGTCTGACGTCCTGCGCGTCCGGGCAGGCACGTCGGTCCTGAATCTCCTGTCCCACCCACCCTAGAACGGCCCACTGACAACGCCTCCCGAACAGGGCGGGAAGCCCATGGGAAGGGGCCCGCGACCGTTCGCGGGCCCCTTCCCTCCCCTCCTGCGACCGCCCCGGTCCGTCACTACCGGGGCAGCACCACGACATGCGCCGCGGGTTCCCGGTCGTCCGCCGCCATCAGGGCGGTGCGTACGACCGTGGCCTGCTGTTCCATCGCCTCGCGCAGCTTGCCCGGCGTGAGGTGGACGACGGTGATCCCGAGCCGCTCCAGCACCTCGCGCTTGCGGACGTACTCGGACCACAGCGCGTCCTCGTCCTGGCGCGGGGCGCGGGTGTCCAGCTCGACCGCCACCGCCTGCTCGGGCCAGTACGCGTCCAGACCGCCGATGTGCGGGCCGCCGGGCAGCCGCAGGTCGACGTTCCACACCGGGTCGGGCAGCCCGTACTCGCGGACCATCCGGTACAGCCGGTCCTCCGCGATCGCCCGGCCCTCCGCCCGCAGCGAGTCAACCGCGTCCACCACGTGCGGTCGGCCGAGCAGCCGGGCCGCCGTCAACTCGCGCACCACCGCCGCCGGTTCACAGTGCCCGCCGCGTACCGCCTCGGTCAGCAGCCGCCGTGCGGCATCGGCGTCGTCGAGCCCGGCCACCGCGTCCGCCAGCGCGCGGGGCACCGGGGCGACCGGCACGCCGGTGACGAAGGCGGGGGCGGGCAGCGAGGGCGTCCGCACGATACGGACGCAGCCCGTCGAACGCAGCCGGCGCAGCCGGGGCACCAGCACGTCGACCGTCTCCAGGGAGAGCAGCGGCGGCGCCGAGGTGAACCCGTGCAGGGCCAGCGCGGCCAGGCCGGTGACCAGCACGTCCGCGAACGGCTGCGCGGCGTGCGGGTCCTCGGCGCCCGGCTGCGCCGGGATGGAGGCCGCCCGCTCGGGAGCGGGGGAGCGGGCGGTGTACAGCAGGGCGGCGTGCAGCTTCTCCTCGGCGGTGGCCGGGCCGGGGTGCAGCAGGACCACTCCCGGGAGGATCTGCTGCCAGGCTCCGCCCGCCCGGCACCGCTCGTTCGTCTCGGCGGCGCTGACACCGTGGCTGCGGAGCTGAGCGGTGGTCAGGACCCGGCGCCACACGTGGGGCAGGTGACGCAGGGGGCGGGGGGAGAGCGGGGTGTTGTGGTTCATGACCCGGGGTTTCCCGCCCGGAGGCGGTTCTCTAACCGCTGTTACACGCTCGTCGACAAACCCGGACAAGCTCGCCCTAAAGTACGGGCGTTCGACTGCCGAAAGGCGCTGGTCCGGATGGGGAGTAATAGGGGTTACGGCTCTGAATACCTGTATTTCGTAACCAGTGCATCCGTCCGATGAAGTCACCGGAGAGACGGGCACGGGAGACGGGCACGGAGAGAGCCGGGCGCAGAGACGGACGCGGGCGCGGAGACGGACGCGGGGGCAGCGGCGGAGACGGACGCGGGGGCCGCGGCGGAGACGGGGCAGCGGCGGAGGCAGAGACAGCGGCGGAGGCAGAGACAGCGGCCGAGGCGGGGGCAGTGGCCGAGGCGGGGGCAGTGGCGGCGGGAAACGGCGAGGGCACCGGGCGCGCGGTGCGCCGGTGCCCTCGCAGTCAAGTACCGCCGGACGGGGTCAGCCCGCGGCGGCGGTGTCGCAGGCCTGGCCGCGCAGCGCCCGCGCCAGGTCGTCGCGGGACTCCAGCACCAGCCGGCGCAGCGCGGGGGCCGCGTCCTCGTGCGCGGCGAGCCACGCGTCCGTCGCCTCCAGGGTCTCCGGCGAGTCCTGGAGCCCGGGGAACAGCCCGCTGACCACGTCCATGCCGATCTGGATGGACCGCTCCGCCCACACCCGGCCGATCGCCCCGAAGTACTTCTCGGTGTACGGGGCGAGCAGTTCGCGCGCCGACGGCTGGGCGAAGCCGGAGATGGTCGCCTCGACCAGGGCGTTGGACAGCGCGTCCGACTCCACGACGGCCGCCCAGGCCTGCGCCTTGACCGCGGCCGAGGGGCGCGCGGCCAGACAGCGGACCTGGTGCCGCTTGCCCGACGCCGTGTCGTCGCGGGCGAGTTCGGCGCCGATCACCGACTCGTCGGCCACGCCGTGCGCGGCCAGCGGCTCCAGGAAGGCCCAGCGCAGCTCCTGGTCGACCTCCAGACCGTCGATCTTCGCCGTCCCCTCCAACAGGCCCTGGAGAAGCTGGAGGTCGGCCTCGCCCGACGCCACGCGCGCGAAGAAACGGGCCCAGGCGAGCTGGTGCTGACTGCCCGGCTCGGCGAGCCGCAGCTCCTCCAGCGCGCCGTCGGCGAGCAGCCGCGCGCCCTCGGCACGCCAGTCGGGCGCCACGTAGTGGACGAGCGCGGAGTTCGCCCAGCCGTGCAGGGTCTGCAGGACGCCGATGTCGGACTCCCGGCCCGCGAAACGCAGCACCAGACCGATGAAGTCCCGGGCCGGCATCAGCGCGTCGCGCGTCAGGTTCCACAGCGCCGACCAGCACAGCGCCCGGGCCAGCGGGTCGGTGATCTCCCCGAGCCCGTCCCGCAGCGTGGCCAGCGAGCCCTCGTCGAAGCGGATCTTGCAGTAGGTGAGGTCGTCGTCGTTCACCAGGACCAGGTCCGGTGCCTCGGCGCCGGCCAGCTCCGCGACGACCGTACGGGGACCGTCGACGTCCACCTCGGCGCGGGCGTACCGGACGAGCGCGCCCTCGCCGCCCTCGGCCAGTGCCGCACGCCGGTAGAGGCCCACGGCCACGCGGTGCGGGCGCAGTTCGGGGTGCGACTCGGCGGCCTCCTGGAGCACGGCCAGCTCGGCGATCCGGCCCTCGGCGCTCAGCACCACCTGCGGGGTCAGGGAGTTGACGCCCGCCGTCTGGAGCCAGGAGCGGGCCCAGGCGGCCATGTCCCGGCCGCTGGTCTCCTCCAGTACCGACAGCAGGTCGCCGAGGCGGGTGTTGCCGTACGCGTTCCGCTTGAAGTAGCGGCGGGCGCCCTCCAGGAAGGCGTCCTGCCCCACGTACGCCACGAGCTGCTTGAGGACGGAGGCGCCCTTGGCGTAGGTGATGCCGTCGAAGTTGAGCTTGGCGTCCTGGAGGTCGCGGATGTCGGCGGTGATCGGGTGCGTGGAGGGCAACTGGTCGGCGCGGTAGGCCCACGCCTTGCGCCGGTTGGCGAAGGTGATCCAGGCGTCGGTGAAGCGGGTCGCGCCCACGTTGGCGAACGTGCCCATGAAGTCCGCGAAGGACTCCTTCAGCCACAGGTCGTCCCACCACACCATGGTGACCAGGTCGCCGAACCACATGTGCGCCATCTCGTGCAGGATGACGTTCGCCCGCGCCTCGTAGGACGCCCGCGTCACGTTGCCCCGGAAGATGTACTCCTCGCGGAAGGTGACCAGCCCCGGGTTCTCCATCGCGCCGAGGTTGTACTCGGGCACGAACGCCTGGTCGTACTTGCCGAAGGGGTACGGGTAGTCGAAGTGGTCGTGGAAGAAGTCCAGCCCCTGCTTGGTCACCAGGAACACGTCGTCGGCGTCGAAGTGCGGGGCCAGGCCCTTGCGGCACATCGCGCCGAGCGGGATCTCCAGCGTCGTACCGTCGGCGAGGGTGCGCGTGTAGGAGTCCGTCACATAGTGGTAGGGGCCCGCGACGACGGCCGTGATGTACGTCGAGATCGGCTTGGTCTCGGCGAACCGCCAGATCCCGTCGGTGAGTTCACCCGCGCCGTTGCTCCAGGCCGTCCAGCCCTCCGGCGCCTGTACGGCGAAACGGAACGGCGCCTTCAGGTCCGGCTGCTCGAAGTTGGCGAACACCCGCCGGGAGTCGGCCGGTTCGTACTGCGTGTACAGGTAGACCTCGCCGTCCTCCGGGTCGACGAAGCGGTGCATGCCCTCGCCGGTACGGGAGTAGGCGCACTGGGCGTCCACCACGAGTTCGTTCTCGGCCGCGAGGTCGTCCAGCCGGATCCGTACGCCGTCGAAGACCTCGCCCGGGTCGAGGTCCCGGCCGTTCAGCGACACGGCCGTCACGCTCGGCGCGATCAGGTCCGCGAAGCTCGCGGCGCCCGGCTCGGCACAGCGGAAGCGGAGCGTGGTGACCGAGCGGAAGGTGCGGGGACCGCCGTCCGTGCCGCCCGACTCCGTGCCGCCGGGCTCCGTCTCGCCGGGCTCCGCCCCGCCGACGGCCGAGCGCAGGTCGAGGAAGACGTCGTAGCTGTCGACGGACAGCAGCGCCGCCCGCTCCTGGGCCTCGTCGCGGGACAGGTTCTCACCGGGCACGGCGGCACTCCCTCATGGCGTCATAGACATGTGTGAACGGCACCGATCCTGCCATGGGCCCCCGACACCGGACACCGCGGCGCCGGGGACCCGCCTGGCCGGCACCGGCGGGCGGGACGCGCGGAACGGTGGCCCCCGGCGGGAATGGCGCGGGCGGCCCCGCGCGTTGTCCGGACAACGACCGAGTTCCGAGGAGAGCCATGTCCGAGCAGACCGCTCAGCCCAGTTCCGGCAAGACCCCCGTCGACTTCTGGTTCGACCCGCTGTGTCCCTGGGCCTGGATGACCTCGCGCTGGGTGCTCGAAGTCGAGAAGGTCCGCGACATCGAGGTGCGCTGGCACATCATGAGCCTCGCCGTACTGAACGAGCCGAAGCTGGACGAGCTTCCCGAGGAGTACCGCGAGCTGCTCTCCACCAAGGCCTGGCAGCCCATCCGGGTCGTCACCGCCGCCTGGCAGAAGCACGGCGACGACGTCGTCGGCCCGCTGTACACCGCGCTCGGCACCCGTATTCACAACGAGGGCGCGGGTCCGACCAAGGAGGCCATCGCGGCGGCCCTCGACGAGGTCGGGCTGCCCGCCGACCTCATCGACTACGCCGACCAGGACGACTTCGAGTTCGACGCCGAGCTGCGCGCCTCCCACAAGGAGGGCATCGACAAGGTGGGCGAGGACGTCGGCACCCCGGTCATCGCCGTGCCCGGCGCCGACGGCGAGCAGATCGCCTTCTTCGGCCCGGTCGTCACCCCCGCCCCCAAGGGGGAGGAGGCGGCGAAGCTGTGGGACGGCACGCTCCTGGTCGCCTCCGTGCCGGGCTTCTACGAGCTGAAGCGCTCGCGCACCGTCGGCCCGGACTTCAGCAACCTGTAGCCGGTCAGGGCCTGGGGCCGATCAGGGCGGTAGCCGGTCAGGGCCGGTAGTGGTCAGGGCCGGCGGTCGGTCAGGGCTGGTAGTCGGTCGGGGCCGGTAGCCGATCAGGGCCGGTAGTCGGTCGGGGCGGTCCGGCGGGTGAGCCTGCCGGGCCCGTCCCCGGCCCGCCGCGTGTCCAGGGGGCTACGGGGCCGCCAGGTCCTCCGGGAAGTCGCCGCCCTCGCGCCAGTTGCTCCAGCGCTGGAAGCGGCGGCAGCCCGTCGTGGTGCAGCGGTGGTAGGCGGCCGGGTCGTCCACCTCCATGATGCGGCGCACGTGCGCCTCCTCGTCCTTGGTGAGCTTGCAGAACCGCCGCAGCGGCGGTCCCCCGCAGTTCGGGCAGCGCACGTCCACGGCGACACCTCCGTGTGAGACCGGGGCCGCGAGCGTACGCGCTCCCCGGAGTCCGGCGGAAGGGCGCGTGGTGTCACCGGCGGCGCGTTTCCCGGCGGCAGGGAAAGACCCCCGCGAGTCACGTCCTCGCGGGGGTCTTCTTTTTTCCGCCTGCTCCGTGAAAGGTGAGAAGACGATCACGAGCAGGACACTCAGCGCCTTCGCCCGGCTTATTGCGAAGGCCTCGCAACTGCACGCTAGCAGCAAGAGGGGCGGCATGCGCGCCCGAGCGCGCGAATGGGCCCTCGCGCGAAGGTGTCCGTCGCGCGGGGGCCCTTTCGGGAGGCGGCCGGCCGGGCCGCTCAGGCGCGGGCGGCCCGGGCGCGCTGCCGGGCGTAACCCAGCGCCGCCAGGAACAGCGTCATGCCGCCCGTGGAGTAGAGCTGAACCCGGGTGTCCGGCTCCCGGGCCATCAGGACGAAGACGGCCACCATGCCGGCCAGCGCGACCCAGGTCAGCGCGGGAAACGCCCACATGCGGACGACCAGCTTCTCCGGCGCCTCGCGGTCCAGGCGGCGGCGCAGCCGCAGTTGGGAGACGGCGATGAACATCCAGACGACCAGGATCACCGCGCCGATCATGTTCAGCAGCCACGGGAAGACGTCGTCCGGACGCCAGTAGCTGAGCACGACACAGGCGAAACCGAAGACGCAGGAGACGAGCGCGGCGATCCGCGGCACTCCCGACGAGACCCGGCCGAGCGCCTTCGGGCCCTGCCCGCGCTCGACCAGCGAGTAGGCGATGCGCGAGGAGCCGTAGATGTTCGCGTTCATCGCGGACAGCAGTGCCACGAGGATGACCACGTTCATCACCTGCCCGGCGCCCGGGATGCCCAGGTGTTCGAGGGTGGCGACGTACGGGCCCCGCGCGACGACCTCCTTGGAGTCCCACGGCACGAGCGTGACGATGACGGCCATCGACCCGACGTAGAAGAGGGCGATGCGCCACATCGCGGTGCGGACCGCGCTCGCGACGCCCTTGACGGGGTCCCGCGACTCGGCCGCCGCGATCGTCACGGTCTCCAGCCCGCCGTACGCGAACACCGAGGCGAGCAGCCCGATCACGAGCCCCTCGCCGCCGTTCGGCAGGAAGCCCCCGTCGCCGGTGAGGTTCGTGGTGCCCGGCGCGTCCGTACCCGGCAGGACACCGGTGATGGCCAGCACGCCGAGCACGAGGAACAGCGCGATGGCGCCGACCTTGAGGGCGGCGAACCAGAACTCGAACTCGCCGAAGTTCTTCACGGCGGCGAGGTTGGCCGCGCAGAAGACGACCATGAACAGCGCGACCCAGGCCCACTCGGGCGTGCCGGGCAGCCAGCCGGTGACGATCTTCGCGGCACCGATGCCCTCCAGGCCGACGGCCGTGCACAGCAGCACCCAGAACGCCCAGCCGGCGGTGAAACCGGCCCAGGGCCCGATCGCCCGCTCGGCGTGCGCCGAGAAGGAACCGGACGACGGATACGCGGCCGACATCTCGCCGAGCATCCGCATCACCAGCATGACGAGCAGACCGGAGACGGCGTACGCGATGACGATGGACGGACCGGCGGCGGCGATCCCGGCGCCGGAGCCGACGAAGAGTCCGGCGCCGATGACCCCGCCGAGGGCGATCATCGAGAGGTGGCGCTGTTTCAGACCGTGGGACAGGCGCGCCTCGTCGTCGGCGGCGCCGGGCGGGGTGTCGAGGGTGGTGCGGGACATACGAGCGGGGGGTCCCTTACGTGCGAGTGCGGGTGAACAACTGCGAGGGGGCGGGCGTGCGGTGCGTATCTGTCGTACGCGTGCGGTGCGTACTTGTGTGCGCCTGCGGTGTGCACCTGGGTACGCGTGCGGCGCATACGCGCGGTGCGTGCTTGCGGTGCGTGCATGCGGTGCGCGCATGCGGTCCATACGTGCGATGCGTGCATGCGGTCCATACGCGCGGTGCGTGCGTGCGGCAAAACGCCCACAGTCTGGGCAGCCCGGCCACCCGGAGGGCAAGGCCGCCCACGATGCGGACGCGCTACGTACGGAGCGTAAGCCTCCGTTCACGCCGGAGGCGAACTCTGCCGGGGCCAACCCCTTTGGTGAATCCCCACAGTCGCGCCCGGCGCCCGACCGAGGCGCGGAGCACGTCATCGCAGTGACCAGCATCACCTTCGCGCGGGTGTACGGACCGTTCTTTGTGAGGAGCCCACCAAGCCCGCGCTCCGGCCTTTGTCGAGCGCTGACGGTGATCACGCGCACGCCCCTGGGATAGCGTCACCGTGTCCCGACCTGTCCTCCCCCGAACTCCCCAGGAGCCCGGGGCATCCCCTTCGCCGGAGTCCCCATGAGCACCGCTGCCGCCACCTCCTCCCGACCCGGCGAGGTCCTCGCCGACCTTCTGCCGGCCTCCCGCGTCCGCGACGCCGCGCTCGTGGTCGGCGGTGCCGCCCTCACCGGTCTCGCCGCCCAGATCTCGCTGCCCGTCCCGGGCTCCCCGGTGCCGGTGACCGGCCAGACCTTCGCCGCGCTGCTGGTCGGCACGGCGCTCGGCGCGCGCCGCGGCTTCCTCTCCCTCGCGGTGTACGCGCTGGTCGGCATGGCCGGCGTCCCGTGGTTCGCGGGCGGCGGCTCCGGTGCCGCGGCGCCGTCCTTCGGCTACGTCCTCGGCATGCTGCTCGCGTCGACGGTCGTCGGTGCCCTGGCCCGCCGCGGCGCCGACCGCTCCGTCCTGCGCATGGCGGGCACGATGCTCATCGGCGAGGCCATCGTCTACGCGATCGGCGTGCCCTACCTGGCCCTCGCCACCGGGATGTCGGCGAGCGCGGCCGTCGCGGCGGGCCTCACCCCGTTCCTGATCGGCGACGCCCTCAAGGCCGCCCTGGCGATGGGTCTGCTGCCCACGGCCTGGAAGCTCGTCGACAAGAAGTGACGTACGTCGGCCCCATCCAGGGCTCGGCGCATCCAGGCTCGGCGAGAGAGGCTCGCCGGGCGGGGTTCCCATCCCGCCCGGCGAGCCTCTTTCTCGTTCCCGGCCGGTGTCGCGTCCGGTGATCACGCGCCCGGCTCACCTCTTGCCGGCTCCGGCGCTCACGCCTCCTGGCGCGGCCTGCGGCGGACCCACCACAGGCCGGCCGCGCCGGCCGAGATCAGGGCCGCGCCCGCCGCGCCGTACGGCAGCACCGAACCGCCGGGACCGGTCTTGGGCAGCGCGTCCCCGCCCGGCGCCACCGGCTTGTTGTCCGTGCCGAGCAGCAGCGGGGTGGCCGGCGCGTTCGGCGAGGGGTTCGTCGTCCCGAACGGAACCGGCCCCTGCTGCCAGTACGTCTTCTTCCCGTCGCCCGTCTGCACCGGAAGACAGATCTTTCCGGTCTTGCCCAGATCGAACGTCCCGTCGACGGCGTACGATTTCGACGCGCCCGCCGCGAGATTTCCGACGGAACAGACGAAACCACTGTTCGAACCCGGTGGGAGATCCTTTTTCCCCAGTGCCGTGCAGCCCTTTACGCTCTTGACCTCCAGGCCGTCGAAACCGACCACCAAAAGCCTGATGTCACCGCTTTCCTTCGTCCCTTCGTTCTTCACCGTGGCGGTAATCGACGTCTTCCGCGTACTGTTGTCGACCGAGATCCTCGACGGCAGCGCCGTGGTCACCTTCACGCCCGCCGGTGCCTTGTCCACCGCCTTGCCGCCCTTGCCGCTGCCGGGTCCCTGGTCGTCCGCGACGGCGGTGTGGGAAAGGATCACCACGGCCGAGAAACAGGCCGTGAGCAGAGATCCGGTAATGGTCGTCCTATGACGAGAACGCATGTTCGCCCCCCTTGGCTGCGCCTGAATTCGCAGTACTTGAAGAGGTACCACAAGATTTCTCCGCACTATGCTGGTACGACCTGAAGTGTGACCATTGTGTTTCTGCTGTGACGGGCGAATGTGACTGATGTTGAGGGGGTGGAGGGAATGTCGGCGAACGTACGGGGTGGTGTTCCGGGATTACTGGTGACCGGGCGCTATCGGCTGGTCGAGAGTATTGGCCAGGGGGGAATGGGGCGGGTGTGGCGAGCTGCCGACGAAATGCTCGACCGGCAGGTCGCGGTCAAGGAAATGCGCATCGACGGACTCGACCCGGAGGACACCCGCACCCGCCGCGAGCGCACCCTGCGCGAGGCCCGGGCCACCGCCCGGATCGACCATCCCGGAGTCGTCCGCGTCTACGACGTGGTGGACGCGGGCGAGCGGCTGTGGATCGTGATGGAACTCGTCGCCGGCCGCTCCCTCGAACGGATCGTGGCCGAGGACGGCCCACTGGACCCCCGCGAGGCGGCCCGCGTCGGGCTCGAACTGGTCGGAGCGCTCCGCCAGGTGCACGCCGGGGGAGTGCTGCACCGCGACATCAAGCCCGGCAACGTACTGGTCGAGCGCGCCGGACGGCGCCGGGTGGTCCTCACCGACTTCGGCATCGCCGCGCTCCAGGACGCCGAGGCGCTCACCATGGCGGGCATGCTCGTCGGCTCCCCCGACTACATGGCGCCCGAGCGGATCTCCGGCCGCCCGCAGGGCCCGCCCTCCGACGTGTGGTCCCTCGGCGCCACCCTGTGCGCGGCCCTCGGCGGCCGGTCCCCCTTCTCCCGCGCCACCACCTACGCGACCCTGCACGCGGTCCTCTACGAGGAGCCGGAACTCCCGGTGGCGGCAGGCGAGTTGAGGGACATCCTGGCCGCCCTCCTCCAGAAGGAGCCGGACACCCGCCCCGGTCTGGAGCAACTGGAGACGACTCTCACCGAGATCCTCCGCCCACCGACGCGGGAGCGTGAGCGCGGCCCGGGCTACGTCCCCACCCTGGTCACCCCGAGCGAGCCGGTCCCGGAGATGCGGCAGGCACGGGCGCCGGAACAGTCCTCCGGGGCACCGCAGACGCCGACGGCGGAATCGCTCCCAGAGCGGGAGGCACACCGCGAGCCGGGGCCGAACCCTGAGCCGGAACCCCATCGCGAGCCGGAACCCCATCCCGAGCCGGTACCGCGTCCCGAGTCGGTACCGTCCCCGGAGCCGGAACCGCCCCCCGAGCCGAAACCAAGCCGCGAACCGGCCCCGCCCCCCAAACCGGAGCCAAACCGTGCGCCGGAACCGGCCCCCGAACCCGCACCCGCGCCCGCCCCCGAACCCGCCCCCGAACCCGCGCCCGACCCCGTAACCACCCCGGAGCCCGCCCCCGCCCCCGCTCCCTCCCCGGAGCGTCACCCCGTCGAGTCGGCCACGCGCGTACTGCGGGACGGGGTCGCCGCCAACGCCTCCACGGAAGCCCCGTCCGAGCCCCGCGGCGAAGCCGTCTCGGAAACCCCGTCCGCGCTGCCCCCGGCCCCCGGCTCCGCCGGATACGGCGACCTCGACATCGTGGCCCACGACGGCCCGGACGCGGGCGGCAGCGGCGGGGGGCCGGACCCGGGCTCACGGGGCGGCAGGCGGCGCGTCGTGCTGGCCGCCGCCGGTGTGCTCGTCGCGGGGGCGGTCGCCGGAGTCGTCATCGCCCTGTCGGGCGGCGGCTCACCGCAGAGCGGGAGCGCGGCCTCGCCCGGCGGCTCGTCCGCGGCCACGGCCGGCCCCGCCGGCGGAGCCACCCCCTCGACCGCCGGGGCAACCTCCGCCTCGCCCACCGTCGAAGGCACCTCCCGCCCGCCCAGCCTGCCCCCGGGAGCGCACCGGGAGGCCGGGGGATACGCGTGGGTGACGCCGGAGGGCTGGCGGCGCGAGCCGCAGACCGGCTCGGAGGTCCACTACACCTCGCCCGACGGCACCCAGGAACTCGCGGCCAAGTCGTCCCTCGCCCGGGGGAACCTGATGGACACCTGGCAGACCTCGGAGCAGAACGCCCGGCAGGGCAGGGACTACCGGAAGATCCGGCTGGAGGAGACCACGTTCCGGGGCCGGCCCGCGGTCGTGTGGGAGTACACGTTCACCCTCAGGGGCGTGGGCTGGCACGCGCGACTGCTCGGCTTCGACGCCGACGGGAAGTCGTACCAGATCAACACCTGGTACCACGGCGGCATCGAGGACCAGGCCGTCGAGGTCTACGACCGGGTGAAGGAGAGCTTCACCGTGCTGTGAACGCGGACGCGCCGGCGCGAGAGCCGGCCCCGTAGGACCCCCTGCGACAGGTACGACACGTAAGAGAAAAGGACGACAACGGGCAGGGGCCCGCGGCGGGTTGCCGCGGGCCCCTGCCGGTGCGGGCCAGGAGGACGGGTCAGGCGCCGACCCCGGCCTGCTTCTCCGTCCGCTTGTCGTCGCGCCCCGCGTCCGGGAGCACCCGCGCGGCCGGGGACGAACCCGCGCCGAGCTTCTGCCGGACCACGGCGATGACCAGCACGACGGCCGCGACCAGCAGCGACAGCAGGACGGTCGTCCGGCCGTCGTGCTCGGTGTCGGTCAGCATGTAGCCGAGGACGAAGACGATCAGAGCGGCGGTCGCCCACGTCAGATACGGGTAGAGCCACATCTTCACGACGAGCTTCTCCGGCGCCTCACGCTGGATGATCTTCCGCATGCGGAGCTGCGAGAAGCAGATGACGAGCCACACGAACAGGGCGACCGCACCGGAGGAGTTGACCAGGAACAGGAAGACCGAGTCCGGGAACTTGTAGTTGAAGAAGACCGCGACGAAGCCGAACACGACCGAGACGACAATGGCCGTCATCGGCACCCCGCGCCGGGTGGTCCGGGCGAAGGACCTCGGCGCGTCCCGGCGCTCACCGAGCGAGAAGGCCATCCGGGAGGCCGTGTACAGACCGGAGTTGAGACAGGACAGCACCGACGTCAGCACGATGAAGTTCATGATCTGACCGGTGTGCGCGATACCGAGGGAGTCCAGCGCGGCGACGTAGGAGCCCTTGTCCTTGATGGACGGGTCGTTCCACGGCACCAGGGTGATGACCACCAGGATCGAGCCCAGGTAGAAGACGGCGATACGCCAGATGATGCTGTTCGTCGACTTGGTGACCGCGCGCTGCGGGTCCTCGGACTCGCCGGCCGCCAGCGTCGCGATCTCGCTGCCCATGAAGGAGAAGACGACCAGCAGCACGCCGGTGAGGATCGCGCCGGGCCCGTGCGGCAGGAAGCCGCCGTGCTCGGTCAGATTGCCGAGGCCCGCCTCGTGGGCGTCGACCCCGGGCAGCACACCGAAGACCGCGAGCGCGCCGACCAGGATGAACGCGCCGATCGCCACGACCTTGATCCCGGCGAACCAGAACTCGAACTCGCCGTACGAGCCGACGGAGACCAGGTTCGTCGCGGTCAGCACGGTCATCACGATGAGCGCCCAGCCCCACTGCGGTACGGCGGGGATCCAGCCTTCGAGGATCGTGGCACCGGCGGTGGCCTCCACGGCCAGCACCACCACCCAGAAGAACCAGTACAGCCAGCCGATGGAGAAACCGGCCCAGCGGCCCAGCGCCCGGTCCGCGTGCGCGGAGAACGAACCCGAGGTCGGATTGGCGGCGGACATCTCGCCCAGCATCCGCATCACCAGCACCACGAGGGTGCCGACGAGCGCGTACGACAGGAGGATGCCCGGGCCCGTGGTGGCGATGCCGGTGCTGGAGCCGACGAAGAGCCCGGCTCCGATGACGCCGCCGATGGCGATCATGGACAGATGACGGTTCTTGAGTCCGGCCTGAAGGCCGCCGCCGGGTTCTCCGGGGCCTCCGGGGGCCGATGCGGCCTTCGTGGGGGTCGGCTGCGAGGTCATGAGGGGGATTCCTTTGCGCCGGATGAGCAGATTCCCGTACACGGCGTCCCCTCCGTACGAGCGGTGTACGGGGAACGCATCGCTCCATCGTGTGGACCGGCGTACGAGTCGGTCCAGTGAAACGGAGGCAAAGGAATTCGTGAACCTTCGAATCCAGATCGTTACTTGAGGTTTCCTTGAGGTTCTGTAGTGTGGGTCACTCTTTTCGGCCCCCAGCCCCGGCGGAGCCGAGCCGAGACGGGCGTGTCACACTCGGACCATGCGCGTGTATCTCGGCTCCGATCATGCCGGTCTCGAACTGAAGAACCACCTCGTCGAGTGGCTCAAGGCCGCCGGCCACGAGCCCGTCGACTGCGGGCCCCACATCTACGACGCCCAGGACGACTACCCGCCGTTCTGCCTCCGCGCCGCCGAGCGCACCGTGGCGGACCCGGGCTCCCTCGGCATCGTCATCGGCGGCTCCGGCAACGGCGAGCAGATCGCGGCGAACAAGGTCGCCGGGGTGCGCGCCGCCCTCGCCTGGAGCGAGGAGACCGCCTCGCTGGGCCGCCAGCACAACGACGCCAACGTCGTCGCCGTCGGCGCCCGCATGCACACCGCGGACGAGGCGACGAAGTTCGTGGAGACGTTCATCAACACCCCGTTCTCCGGCGACGAGCGGCACGTCCGCCGCATCAAGATGCTGTCGGACTACGAGACGACGCGGGAACTCCCGCCGATCCCCGCCCACCACCCGCAGCAGCCGTAACGGTCGTGGCAGCCGTAACGGCCGTGGCGGCCGTAGCGGCCGTAGCGCCGTAAGACGGCGGAATCGTCCGGGGCCCGGGACACCGGGCCACCGGGCGGCGCAGGACCAGCCGCGGGGACCAGCAGGACCGGCGGCGGGACCACAGCAGACTCAGCAACAGGACCGGCAACACGATCACGAGCAGGGCCCCACAGGGGCCACCAGGAGGAGCCGTGCCCGAGGGGCACACCATCCACCGGCTCGCCGCGGACTACCTCGGCGCGTTCGGCGGCCGTCCGGCCCGGGTCACCAGCCCCCAGGGCAAGTTCAGCGACGCCGCGGCCCTCCTCGACGGCGCCACGCTGACCACGGCCGAGGCCCACGGCAAGCACCTCTTCCTCGGCTTCCGCGACACGGACTGGGTCCACATCCACCTCGGACTCTTCGGCAAGGTCGGCTTCGGCGCCGCCCCCGCCCCGCCGCCCACCGACACCGTCCGCCTCCGCCTCGCGAACGACACCGCCTACGTCGACCTGCGCGGCCCCACCACCTGCGCCCTCATCACCGACGAGGAGAAGGCCGCGATACACGGCCGGCTGGGCCCCGACCCGCTGCGCCCCGACGCCGACCCCGCGGCCGCCTACCGCCGCGTCTCCCGC
Organism: Streptomyces sp. NPDC007084; assembly: GCF_040703595.1. Classification (NCBI taxonomy): domain Bacteria; kingdom Bacillati; phylum Actinomycetota; class Actinomycetes; order Kitasatosporales; family Streptomycetaceae; genus Streptomyces; species Streptomyces sp. NPDC007084. The sequence goes on along the minus strand of NZ_JBEYFY010000035.1, from coordinate 37,543 downwards.
AGCCGCACCACGATCGCCGCCCTGCTGATGGACCAGAAGGTCATCGCCGGCGTCGGCAACGTCTACCGCGCCGAGGTGCTCTTCCGGCACGGCATCGACCCGTACCGCGCGGGCAAGGACCTGCGCGCGGGGGAGTGGGACGCGATCTGGGCCGATCTCGTCGGCCTCATGCGCGACGGCGTCCGCGACAACCGCATCGACACCGTCCGCCCGGAACACACCCCCGAGGCCATGGGCCGCCCGCCGCGCGTGGACGACCACGGCGGCGAGGTCTACGTGTACCGCAGGGCCCACCTGCCCTGTCACATCTGCGGCGGCGAGATCCGCACCGCCGGCCTCGCCGCCCGCAACCTGTTCTGGTGCCCCACCTGCCAACAGGCCTGACCCCGGCCCCGGTTGGGCGCCAACAGGCCCGACCCCGGCCCCGGTTGGGCCGCCCCTCTGGAACCGGTACGGCCCCAGAACCCCGGCGGCCCAGAACCCCGGCGGCCCAGAACCCCGGCGGCCCAGAACCCCCGCGGCCTAGAACCCGTGCGGCAGCCAGGGCGCGACCGGCGAGCCGAACGCGAGGGACGCCTCCGCCAGCGCGCCCTGCCGCAGCTCCCGTACCCGTCCGGCCGCCGCCAGTGAGGCGAGCGACACCCCGCCCAGATAGGCCGAGCCCAACTCCCGTACGGACAGCGCGAGATCGGCCGGGTCCTCGGTCCGTACGCACGAGGCGCCCTTGGTGTCGCCGGTGAGCCGCCAACGTCCCTCGTTCCAGGGGCAGAAGGCGTCCTCGACCGCCAACACCACGTCCACCGGCGCCTGGTACGTCCGCGCCTCCAGCGCCGCCCCGACCTCCACGAGCCGCACATGCAGCCCGTCCCGCACCCGCACCTGACAGCGCCGGATGTCGGACACCAGGTGCTGCCACTCCTCGTCCAGCGGACGGCCCCGGGTGTGCAGGGCGGTCGTCAGGTCGATGTCGCACAGGAACCTCCACAGCGCGGCCCGCGCCGCCGGATCGGTTCCCTCCAGATCGTCCAGCCGCACCACGCCGTCGTGCCCCGCCGGACTCCAGCTCGGCTTGACCCGGAAGCGCGCGTACCCGACGACGGCGCCGTCCCGCTCGGCGACCACGCACTGCAGCGGGGACGCCCCGTCCCGGTCGCCCTCCGGGTCGAGCACCTGGAGCCGGTCCCAGCCCGGCTGCCGGGCCAGCATCCCCGGCCGCTCCGGCACCCGCCGCGCGTACACCGCCTCGCACGCGTCGAGCACCTCGCCCGGCGCCGCGTACCGCAGCCGTACGTCGTCGGTCCCCGCCGGTACGGACATCCGTACGTGGCCGGTGTCGATCTCGGCGCTGAGCCGCAGGGTGCCGACGCCGTAGCCGAACCGGCCGTAGATCGCCGGTTCCGAGGCGGTCAGGACGGCGAGCGGCTCACCCGCGGCCCGGACGTCGTCCAGTTGCCTGCGCATCATCGCGGTGAGCACCCCGCGCCGCCGGTGCGTCGCGGCCACGCTCACCATCGTCACCCCGGCCGCCGGCACCGAGGCGCCGCCCGGGACGGTGACACGGAAGGAGAAGGCCCCCGCCGTACCCACACACTCCGTCCCGTCCCACACGCCGAGCGAACGGTCGTACTCTGTGAGCGCGTTCCACAGTTCGCGCTCCTCGGACGACTCCGCCACACCTCCGAACGCGCGGATCAGGTTGTCGTACCACTTGTCCCAGTCGGCCTGCCGGAGCACCCGGACGTCAGTCGTCATAGCCCATGCCTACCAGGGCAATGCGGGGCGAGCGAGGGAATTTCGCCCCGCACCGAGCCCCCCGAGCGGAACATGTCGGTGAAGTTCTCTGTGAAGTTGAGCGCTCGGACGGGGGACAAGTGGGACCTCCCGTGCCAAGCACCTGGTCCGATGGATAGGGTCCCGAACTAATGGCAGCAGGACGAGAGCGGCGCTCGGAAGCCGATACGTTCGCGGCCCGGGTCAAGAAGCAGTGGCACCGGGCCCGCACAGGGCTGCGCAGATCCGCCGTGGACTACTTCCGCGGCGACGGTTCCGACTGGATCGCGCTCGTCGGCCTGCTCATCACCATCCCCCTGATCGCCGCCACCACCCTGGTCAACTCGGTGTGGTGCTCACCCGCCGTCCTCGTCCTGCCGATCGTCGCCGGCGGCCTGCTGCTGCGCCCCGCCAGCCTCCTCGGCCTGTACGCGGCCGCCGCCAGCGCGCTGATAGTCGAGTCCGTCAAGCTCGGCCCCTACACCGAGGGCCCCTCCCGGGTCACCCCCGGCGTGGTCCTGGTCGTCGCGGCCTGCGGTTTCTTCGGCCTGCTGATCGCCCAGTTCCGCAGCCGGGTCGGCGTGCCGTGGCGGCGCGGCGGCACCATGCTCTTCGACCTGCGCGAACGCATCCGGGTACAGAGCAAGCTCCCGCAGCTCCCGGTCGGCTGGCACCGCGAGATGGCGCTGCGCCCGGCCGGCGGCCAGTCCTTCTCCGGCGACTTCGTGGTGGCCGCCCGCACGAACGGCGGCCGGACCCTCGAAGTCGTCCTCACCGACGTCTCCGGCAAGGGGATGGACGCCGGCTCCCGCGCCCTGCTGCTCTCCGGCGCCTTCGGCGGCCTGCTCGGCTCGCTCCCGCCGCACGCCTTCCTGCCCGCCGCCAACGGCTATCTGCTGCGCCAGGACTGGGACGAGGGCTTCGCCACCTCGATCCACCTGGTGCTGGACCTCGACTCGGGCGACTACGAACTCTTCTCCGCCGGGCACCCGCCGGGCCTCCAGCTCAGCGCGGGCACCGGACGCTGGGAGGAGAAGGCGGCCGAGGGCCCCCTCCTCGGTGTGTACGACGGCGCCCAGTTCGACCCCGTGAAGGGCTCGCTGCGGCCCGGAGACGTGTTGATGCTGTTCACAGACGGCCTGGTCGAAACAGCCGAACGCGACATCGTGGAGGGCATCGACCGGCTCACCGGAGAGGCCGACCGCTATGTCGCCGGCGGTTTTCACGGCGCCGCCTGGCATCTCATCGAGGCCGTCGCCAAGGACGTCAACGACGACCGGGCCCTGCTGCTGATCTGCCGCGAGGGCCTGAACGCGGCCCGCTGACCCCGGTGCGCCTGCCGGGTGTTTTCGGCAAGAGGTCGGCAGCGGCGCGTTCCGAGGGGACACTGAACGGGTGACGCAACCTCTCCTGACCCTCGCCGAAGTCGAGGCGCTCGCCCGTAAGGCGCACGCCGCCCAGACCGACAAGGCCGGCCGCCCGTACGCCGAGCACCTCCAGGCGGTGGCGGACGGCGTCCGTGAACGCGGCGGCGACGACGACCAGATAGCGGCGGCCTGGCTGCACGACGCCGTGGAGGACGACGCCCTCTCCGAGGAGTGGCTCGCCGAAGCCGCGCTGACCCCCCGGACGAAGGACATCGTGCTGGCGCTCACCAAACAGGACGGCGAATCCCCGGAGTCCTACGCGCGGCGCATCCGCACCACCCGCGGCGCCCTCCTGGTCAAGGCCTCCGACCTGGCCCACAACGCGGACCCGGACCGCCTCGCGGCCCTCGACGAGCACACCCGCGCCCGCCTGACGAAGAAGTACGCGGCGATGCGCTCCCTGCTCGGACTCCCGCCCGCCTGACCGGAGTTGCCCGGCGGGCGCCCGGACTCACACGGCGGGCGGACACCCTTCGCCCGCCCGCCCGCTCGCCCGCCTAGGCGTTGGCGCCGGCGCTGGCCTTGGCCTTGGCGTTTGCCTTGGTCCGCTCCCGGGCCAGTTCCGTCGCGTCCTGCTTGAACGCCCACGCCATCTTCGGCTCCATCGCGAAGCGGAAGACCCGCTGGACGGGACGGGTGCACAGCACGGTGATCAGGGCCGCCGCGACGACCGTCACGAAGATCTCCCCGGCGGGGGTGCGCACCCAGGCGTGGTCGAGCCAGTCCCACTGCCGGGAGGCCCGCACCACGAAACCGTGCAGCAGATAGCCGTACAGGGTGCCGGCGCCGAGCGCGGTGAACCAGTACTGGCGCCCGGGGGTCCAGGCGAAGAAGCAGGCGGTGAGCAGCAGCGAGCAGCCGAAGAGCGCCAGGGTCATGACGACACCGGCCCACCACGGAGCGCCGAGTTCCTGCGCGGCGTCCCGGTGGTAGAACCAGGAGTCGTTCATCCGGGGCGCGGCCCAGTAGCCCACGGCGAGGGCGGCGGCGAGCACCGGCACCGACAGGACGCGCACCTCGCGGCGGCGCACCATCTGGAAGTGCTCGGGCTTCATGACCAGGCCGAGGACGAAGAAGGGGAGGAACTGGAGCACGCGCTGGAGGTCCAGGTCGTTGCCGATCTCCGGCGAGACACAGGCGAGCGCGGCCAGGCCGAGCGCCACCGGCACGGGCCAGCGGACCAGCTTCCACAGGGGGGCCGTCAGCCGCCAGACGAACAGCGCGACCAGGAACCAGGTGAGATACCAGGGGTCGAGCAGACTGATCGTCTGGTCGGCGTTGCCGCCGACATAGCGGTCGAAGAGCGAGTACGCGGTCTCGAAGAGGACGTAGGGGACGAGGACGCCGGTGACCAGCCGCCTGAGGCGGTCGGGGCGCATGTCGAAGTTCCGGGAGAAATAGCCGGAGACGATGATGAAGGCCGGCATGTGGAAGCCGTAGACGAGCACATAGAGGGCGTCGACGGTGCGGCTCTGCCCCTTCAACGGTTCCCAGGTGTGGCCCATCGCCACGAGCACGATGGCCAGGTACTTGGCGTTGTCGAAGAAGGCGTCCCGGCTCTTGGCGGGCTGGGCGGCGGGCGAGGAGGGCTGGGAGGGCGTGGCGTCCGGCGCCGGGCCGGCGGTCGCGGGGCCGGTGGCCGCGGGCGGTTCGGGTGCGCGCGGGCCCGGCACCCCCTCCGTCGGCCGCACGGCCGGAGGGAGGGGCGACCCAGTGCGGCCCTGGGTTCGGAGTGTGTCGGTCACAGGCCCTCCCGCCACGAACGTCCGGGGGCGGTCCTGAGCCTCACTGCGCATACGGGAGACGTGGCGTCGTGGGACATCTGAGGCACCCTAGCGTTCTCTGTGTGTTCTCGTAAAACCTTCGATCCCATTCCTGCTTATCGTCTGCGCCTACCCCGGATTTGAAGATGTGTGCCTGTCGATTCGCACAAGCTCCGGTATGCCGATTCCCTTGCCAGGAAGGGGTGTTCTGTCCCCCTTCATCCCAACTAAAGGGTGCATAACGCCCGCGGGGGACTCTGGTCATATGTCCGGTTCATTGGGCTTTAGTTACCCGTCTCGGGGGCGCTGCGGCGGAGCGGTGGTGTGCCGGTGGCGACAATTCGAATTACCTGCGAACAGCATGTGTGGACACGGCAACGATCCCTATTGTTTTTCCTGTTGGGGGCCCTCGCCGAATTGCCGTACGGGGGAGCGGGGCCGACGCGCGGTGAGCGGGCGGGACCTGCGGGCGACGCCGCGAACCGGTGAGTCCTTGGCCGACTCTTGGGTCTGTCCTTGGCCAACGATGCGTCACCTGCCGCATACGAGCGGCTCGTTGGTGGCACGATGGTTCTGGCGGGGGTGTGCGGGGCTGCACCTCCGGGCCGGGAGAGCGGACCGACCGTAGGGTGTGATCAGTTGTGGCCATTTCGCTGTCAGTGGTGCTCCTGTTGGCGATCATCCTCGTGGTGCTGATCCGAGGAGGATCGATCAAGGCGGGACCCGCCATCGTCGCGGTGCTCTTCGGCTTCTTCCTCGCGTCGACCGGCATGGCCCCGTCCATCAACCGGTTCCTCAACTCGATAGCGGAGACGATCAACTCGATCAGCTTCTGAGGCCACCGCCAGGCAGGCCCCCCGCCCCCGCGCCGACCACGCCGGGGCCCGCCTCCGCGCCGGCACCGGGGGTCCTGTCGCGCGGCTGAACCCGCCCCGGAAACGACTCAGGGCCAGACAGAGGATCGAACCTCTGCCTGGCCCTACGTCATATGGAGCGGGCGACGGGAATCGAACCCGCGTAGCTAGTTTGGAAGACTAGGGCTCTACCATTGAGCTACGCCCGCACAGGGCGCGCCGCAGGTCAGCGACCGCGGCACAGGATGCATCGTAGCGGGTCGGCCCCCCTCGGCGCACACCCCGTTTCCGTTCGCGTCCGCCGCCGTGTCGGCCAGCCGAAATGCGGCAGCCGCACCGCTTGCGGGCATGTACCCTACGTGTCGCACCGACGGGGTGTGGCGCAGCTTGGTAGCGCGTCCGCTTTGGGAGCGGAAGGCCGTGGGTTCAAATCCCGCCACCCCGACCACCGGCAGAACGCGCCGGGGCCCTGCCTCGGCAAGATCACCTTTTGGGGCGTGTACCGCCTGCGGTTACTATGCAAGCTGCGTGCCCGTATGTCTGCGCTGTTAAGTCTCTCAAGGGCCGCGCGAATCCGCCAAGGCTCTGCCCGACCGGCAGAAGCACGCAGCAGAACCCCGCAGAACCCCCAAGAAGTCAGCCACAAGGAGACCGAACCGTGAAGAGCGCCGTGGAGACCCTGAACCCGACCCGGGTTCGGCTCACTGTCGAGGTGCCCTTCGAGGAGCTCAAGGACAGCCTCGACGCGGCGTACAAGAAGATCAACCAGCAGGTCACGGTGAAGGGGTTCCGGAAGGGCAAGATCCCGGCGCGCGTCATCGACCAGCGGTTCGGTCGCGGCGCCGTGCTCGAAGAGGCCGTCAACGACGCGCTCCCGAAGTTCTACACCGAAGCGGTCAACGAGGCTGAGCTGAACGTCCTCGGCCAGCCCGAGGTGGACATCACCGAGCTGAAGGACGGCGAGACGCTGAACTTCACCGCCGAGGTCGACGTCCGTCCCGCCATCGAGATCCCGGACTACTCGGGCATCGAGGTCGAGGTCGACGCCATCGAGGTCAGCGACGAGGACGTCGAGAAGGCCGTCGCCGACCTGCGTGAGCGTTTCGCGTCGACCTCCCCGGTCGAGCGCGCCGCCGAGGACGGTGACGTCGTTACCCTCGACCTGGAGGCCAAGGTCGACGGCGAGGTGCTGGAGGACGGCGTCGCGAGCGGTGTCTCGTACACCATCGGCTCGGGCGAACTGCTCGACGGCATCGACGAGGCCGTGAAGGGCCTTCAGGCCGGTGGCGAGACCACCTTCACCTCCGAGCTGAAGGGCGGCTCCGCCACCGGCAAGGAGGCCGAGGTCACCGTCAAGGTCACCCAGGTCGCCGCCCGCGAACTGCCCGAGCTGGACGACGAGTTCGCGCAGCTCGCCTCCGAGTTCGACACCCTGGAGGAGCTGAGGGCGGACAGCCGCAAGCGCCTCGAGAACATGAAGCAGTACGACCAGGCGACGCAGGCCCAGGAGCGCGTCCTGGAGAAGCTGCTGGAGCTGGTCGAGGTGCCCGTCCCCGAGAAGCTGCTCGAGGACGAGATCAACACCCGTAAGCACAACCTGGAGCACCACCAGCTCGGTCAGATGGGCCTCGACCTCGCGAAGTACCTGGAGATCCAGGGCAAGACCGAGGAAGAGTTCGACGCCGAGACCAAGGAAGCCGCGGTCAAGGGCATCAAGACGCAGTTCGTCCTGGACGAGCTGGTCAACAAGGAGAAGCTGAACGTCAACCAGGAGGAGCTGACCGAGCACCTCATGCGGCGCGCGGCCTCCTCCGGCATGTCCCCCGACCAGTTCGCGCAGGCCGTCGTCGAGGGCGGCCAGGTCCCGATGCTGGTCGGCGAGGTCGCCCGCGGCAAGGCCCTCGCGGTCGTCGTGGAGGCCGCCACGGTCAAGGACACCAACGGCGAGATCGTGGACCTGGACGACGAGGACGAGACCGCCGAGACGGTCGAGGCCACGGAGACCACCGAGGCCGAGGCCGAGGACAAGCCCGAGGCCTGATCACCTCATCTTGTACGCCTGAGAGCCGCTGGGCCCCGGGGACGTTCTCGTCTCCGGGGCCCAGCGGCGTACCGGGGGCGCGGGGAACTGCGCGAGCGACCCCCACCGCCCCGCAGTCGCGCCACAGGTGTCAGGGCCGTCGGACGGCGCGGCCCGTCAAGGCCCCCACAGGCTCTCCGAGCCCCTCCGGGGACGGGATCAAAACCCCGGTCAGGCCAGCGCGGCGCATGCGCTCACAGCGAACAGTTCCCTCTGCGGGATTCCCCGGAGGGACCCGCGCGTTAGGGTCCATGAATACGAGGGCAGGGGAGTCCCCGAAGCCGCCCCGGGCGGTGTGAAGCACCGGGGTCCCACGCCCCCAGCAGAAGACGTGAGACGGCCCGGCGCCGTCGTAAGACGAGCAGGTGGATACGTGACGAATCTGATGCCCACAGCTGCCGGCGACCCCATCGGTGGTGGCCTCGGCGACCAGGTCTACAACCGACTGCTCGGCGAGCGAATCATCTTCCTCGGCCAGGCGGTCGACGATGACATCGCCAACAAGATCACGGCACAGCTCCTCCTCCTTGCCTCCGACCCGGACAAGGACATCTACCTCTACATCAACAGCCCCGGCGGATCGATCACGGCCGGCATGGCGATCTACGACACCATGCAGTACATCAAGAACGACGTGGTGACGATCGCCATGGGCATGGCGGCCTCGATGGGCCAGTTCCTGCTCAGCGCCGGTACGCCCGGCAAGCGCTTCGCCCTGCCGAACGCCGAGATCCTGATCCACCAGCCGTCCGCGGGTCTCGCGGGCTCCGCCTCGGACATCAAGATCCACGCCGAGCGGCTGCTGCACACCAAGAAGCGGATGGCGGAGCTGACCTCCTTCCACACCGGTCAGACCGTCGAGCAGATCACTCGTGACTCGGACCGCGACCGCTGGTTCGACCCGATCGAGGCCAAGGAGTACGGCCTCATCGACGACATCATGCCCACCGCTGCCGGAATGCCGGGCGGCGGCGGCACCGGGGCGGCGTAAGCCCCTCCAGCGCCCCCGGGAGCGGCGCAGGGCCCCTCGTCGCCCCCCGGGTGACACCGGGCCCCGGCGCGGCCCCCAGCCGACCGCTCAGCCCTTTTCAGGCTTTTCAGGAGACACAGTGAACGACTTCCCCGGCAGCGGCCTCTTCGCCCGCACGGAGGCCGAGTACACCGGTCCTCGTGCGGAGTCCCGCTACGTCATCCCGCGCTTCGTCGAGCGCACCTCGCAGGGCGTGCGCGAGTACGACCCGTACGCGAAGCTGTTCGAGGAGCGGGTGATCTTCCTCGGCGTGCAGATCGACGACGCCTCCGCCAACGACGTCATGGCGCAGCTCCTGTGCCTGGAGTCGATGGACCCCGACCGTGACATCTCGGTCTACATCAACAGCCCCGGCGGCTCGTTCACGGCCCTCACGGCCATCTACGACACGATGCAGTTCGTGAAGCCGGACATCCAGACGGTCTGCATGGGCCAGGCCGCCTCGGCCGCCGCGATCCTGCTGGCCGCCGGCACCCCGGGCAAGCGCATGGCCCTGCCGAACGCGCGCGTGCTGATCCACCAGCCCTACAGCGAGACCGGCCGCGGCCAGGTCTCCGACCTGGAGATCGCCGCCAACGAAATCCTCCGGATGCGCTCGCAGCTGGAGGACATGCTGGCCAAGCACTCGACCACGCCGATCGAGAAGATCCGCGAGGACATCGAGCGCGACAAGATCCTCACGGCTGAGGACGCGCTGTCGTACGGCCTGATCGACCAGATCATCTCCACCCGGAAGATGAACAACTCGGCGGTTGTCTGACGTACCGCTGTATCGTCTGCCGTTCCCCGGCGCGGTTCGCTGCGAAGTGAACCGCGCCAAGGGGGGCCCGAACGAGGGGCTCGGCAAGGTACCGTCGGACATAAGGCAGCACCAGGAGCCGCTGGACCCAGGCGGCTCCCAGGCGAAGGGGAAGCACACCGTGGCACGCATCGGTGACGGCGGCGATCTGCTCAAGTGCTCGTTCTGTGGCAAGAGCCAGAAGCAGGTCAAGAAGCTCATCGCAGGCCCCGGTGTGTACATCTGCGACGAGTGCATCGATCTCTGCAACGAGATCATCGAGGAGGAACTCGCCGAGACGAGCGAGGTCCGCTGGGAGGAACTCCCCAAGCCCCGCGAGATCTACGAGTTCCTCGAGGGGTACGTGGTCGGCCAGGAGTCCGCCAAGAAGGCGCTCTCCGTCGCGGTCTACAACCACTACAAGCGAGTCCAGGCCGGCGAGAACAGCACGGGCCAGAACCGCGAGGACGCCATCGAGTTGGCGAAGTCCAACATCCTCCTGCTGGGCCCCACGGGCTCCGGCAAGACGCTCCTCGCCCAGACCCTCGCCCGCATGCTGAACGTCCCGTTCGCCATCGCCGACGCGACGGCGCTGACGGAGGCCGGGTACGTCGGCGAGGACGTCGAGAACATCCTGCTGAAGCTCATCCAGGCCGCCGACTACGACGTCAAGAAGGCCGAGACCGGGATCATCTACATCGACGAGATCGACAAGGTGGCCCGTAAGAGCGAGAACCCGTCGATCACGCGTGACGTGTCCGGCGAGGGCGTCCAGCAGGCCCTGCTCAAGATCCTCGAGGGCACCACGGCCTCGGTGCCGCCGCAGGGCGGACGCAAGCACCCGCACCAGGAGTTCATCCAGATCGACACGACGAACGTGCTGTTCATCGTGGGCGGCGCCTTCGCGGGCCTGGAGAAGCTCATCGAGTCCCGGGCGGGCGCGAAGGGCATCGGCTTCGGCGCGACGATCCGCTCGAAGCGCGAGCTGGAGTCCAAGGACCAGTTCGAGGACGTCATGCCCGAGGACCTCGTCAAGTTCGGCATGATCCCCGAGTTCATCGGCCGCCTCCCGGTGATCACCTCGGTCCACAACCTGGACCGCGAGGCCCTCCTCCAGATCCTCGTCGAGCCGCGCAACGCGCTGGTCAAGCAGTACCAGCGGCTCTTCGAACTCGACGGTGTGGAGCTGGACTTCGAGCGCGAGGCCTTGGAGGCCATCGCCGACCAGGCCATCCTGCGCCAGACCGGCGCGCGCGGCCTGCGCGCCATCATGGAGGAAGTCCTCCAGGCCGTGATGTACGAGGTCCCGTCCCGCAAGGACGTCGCCCGCGTCGTCATCACCGCCGACGTCGTCCTGTCGAACGTCAACCCCACCCTGATCCCCAGGGACGCCCGCCGCGGCGGCCCGGGCGAGCAGAAGACGGCGTAACGCGACACCTGACGCGAAAGGGGCGCCCGGCGGAATCCGCCGGGCGCCCCTTCGTCATGTCCTGCCGGGCACCGCTAGGCCTTGACGCGTACGTCCTTGCGGAACTTGGCCGTGAGGTCGGCCGCCGCGCTCAGGTCGGGGCTCTTGCCCGTCATGGCGGAGGCCAGGTCGACGTCGATGATGACGCCCAGCGTGCTGTGGTCGCCCCAGATGCACACCGGCATGTGGATCTCGCTCGGGCCGCTGCCGGAGGAGTCGCTGTCGACCTTCATCTCCTGGCACTTGAGCACCGCGCCGTCGAGGCCGCTCGGCGTGTACGCCTTGGGGCTGCCGACGACCTCGCCGTCGCTGTCCTTGTCCGCGCTCTTCTTCATCTCGGCGAACATGCCGTCGACGACCCCTTCGGGATCGGCGATGTCGCCGTACACACCCATGAAGTTGATCATCTTCAGGGCCAGCGGGTTGCTCTTGTCCCCGGACTGGTAGGGGGCGTGCACGTCCTGGGCGTTCTTCACGCCGTGCTTCTCGGCGTCCTTGACGTCGTTCGCGTCGAAACCGCCGCTGTCGGAGTCGCTGGACTTCTTGTACTCACCGCCGAGGACCGACGCGGGCGTCGTCAGCTTGTGCGGCCCGTCGTCGGCCACGTTCGAACCGCCGCCCCCGCCGATCGCGAAGTACACGCCCACCGCGATCGCCGCCACCACGGCGACGCCGCCGATGATCAGACCCGTCTTCTTCTTGCCGCCGGACGGTGCCGGAGGCATCGGGACCGTGTTGTACGGCGGCTGCTGGCCGTACGCGGGCTGCTGGCCGGGGGGAGGGGTCTGCGGCTGCTGCGGGTAGCCGTAGCCGGGCTGCGCCGGGGGAGCCTGCTGCGGGTAGCCGTAGCCCGGCTGAGGGGCCTGCTGCGGGGGCTGACCGTAGGGGCCCGGCTGACCGTAGGGTCCGGGCTGCGGGGGCTGCCCGCCGGCCGGCTGACCGTACGGCCCGGGCTGCTGGGGCTGCCCGCCGTACGGGCCCGGCTGGTTGTAGCTCATTCCTGGGTTCCCCTCCAGATGCTTATGTGTTCCTGACATCCTGGCGCACCGGCCGGGGGGCCAGGTCTCCGGGGGCCGCACCGTTACGAAGTAATCCCGTTTCGGGACACGGGCGTGACGCCCCTAAACTGACCCCGTGACCGACAACGCTCAGCAGCAGCCATCAGCGCCCCACACCGAACTGCCGACCCAGTACGCGCCGGCCGACGTAGAGGGGCCGCTGTACGAGCGCTGGGTGGAGCGGGGTTACTTCGAGGCCGACGCCAAGAGCGACAAGCCCCCGTACACCATCGTCATCCCGCCGCCGAACGTCACGGGCAGCCTGCACCTGGGCCACGCCTTCGAGCACACCCTCATCGACGCCCTGACCCGCCGTAAGCGCATGCAGGGCTTCGAGACGCTCTGGCAGCCCGGCATGGACCACGCCGGCATCGCCACGCAGAACGTCGTCGAGCGCGAACTGGGCAAGGAGGGCAAGTCCCGCCACGACCTGGGCCGTGAGGCGTTCGTCGAGCGCGTCTGGCAGTGGAAGGGCGAGTCCGGCGGCCAGATCAGCGGCCAGATGCGCCGCCTCGGTGACGGCGTCGCCTGGTCCCGTGAGCGCTTCACCATGGACGAGGGCCTCTCCCAGGCCGTCCAGACCATCTTCAAGCGGCTCTACGACGACGAGCTGATCTACCGCGCCGAGCGCATCATCAACTGGTGCCCGCGCTGTCTGACCGCGATCTCCGACATCGAGGTCGAGTACCAGGACGACGACGGCGAACTCGTCTCCATGAAGTACGGCGAGGGGGACGACACCATCGTCGTCGCCACCACCCGCGCCGAGACGATGCTCGGTGACACCGCCGTCGCCGTCCACCCCGACGACGAGCGCTACAAGCACCTGGTCGGCAAGGAGATCCGCCTCCCGCTGACCGACCGCTTCATCCCGGTCGTCGCCGACACGCATGTCGACCCGGAGTTCGGCACCGGCGCCGTCAAGGTGACCCCGGCCCACGACCCGAACGACTTCGAGATCGGCCAGCGCCACAACCTGCCGTCCCTCACCGTCATGGACGAGCACGCCGTCATCACGGCCCACGGTCCCTTCCAGGGCCTGGACCGGCTGGAGGCCCGCTCGGCGATCGTCGCCGCGCTGCGCGCCGAGGGCCGGATCGTCGCCGAGAAGCGGCCCTACGTCCACTCCGTCGGCCACTGCTCGCGCTGCAAGACGACAATCGAGCCGCGCCTGTCCATGCAGTGGTGGGTCAAGGTCGGCCCGCTGGCCAAGGCCGCCGGTGACGCCGTCCGCGACGGCCGGGTCAAGATCCACCCGCAGGAGATGGAGAAGCGGTACTTCGACTGGGTCGACAACCTCCACGACTGGTGCATCTCGCGGCAGTTGTGGTGGGGCCACCGCATCCCCGTCTGGTACGGCCCGAACGGCGAGGTCGTCTGCGTCGGTCCCGACGACGAGGCGCCCACCGGCGAGGGCTGGCACCAGGACACCGACGTCCTCGACACCTGGTTCTCCTCCGGCCTGTGGCCGTTCTCCACGCTCGGCTGGCCCGAACAGACCGAGTCGCTCGCGAAGTTCTACCCGAACTCCGTCCTGGTCACCGGCTACGACATCCTCTTCTTCTGGGTCGCCCGGATGATGATGTTCGGCCTGTACGCGATGGACGGCACCCCGCCGTTCCACACCATCGCCCTGCACGGCATGGTCCGCGACCAGTTCGGCAAGAAGATGTCCAAGTCCTTCGGCAACGCGGTCAACCCGCTGGACTGGATGGACAAGTACGGCTCCGACGCGCTCCGTTTCACCCTCGCGCGCGGCGCCAACCCGGGCGTCGACGTCCCGATCGGCGAGGACTGGGTCCAGGGCTCCCGCAACTTCGCCAACAAGATCTGGAACGCCACCCGCTTCGCGCTGATGAACGGCGCGACGGTGGACGGGCCCCTGCCGGACGCCTCCGCCCTGTCGGCGACGGACCGCTGGATCCTCTCCCGCCTCAACTCCGTCGTCGCCGAAGTCGACGCGCTCTACGAGGACTTCCAGTTCGCGAAGCTCTCCGACGCGCTGTTCCACTTCGCGTGGGACGAGGTCTTCGACTGGTACGTCGAGCTGTCCAAGACGACCTTCATGGCCGGCGGCGAGCCCGCGAAGGTCTCCGGGCGGGTCCTCGGTGAGGTCCTCGACGTCACGCTGCGGCTGCTCCACCCGATCGTCCCGTTCGTCACGGACACGCTGTGGACCACCCTCACGGGCGGCGAGTCCGTCGTCGTCGCCGACTGGCCCAAGGACAGCGGCTTCCGGGACCTCGCCGCCGAGCGGGAGATCGAGACGCTCCAGTCGGTGATCACCGAGGTCCGCCGCTTCCGCGCCGACCAGGGTCTCCAGCCCGGTCAGCGGGTTCCGGCCCGGCTGACCCTCGACGGGACCGCGCTGGCCCCGCACGAGGCGGCCATCCGCCAGTTGCTGCGGCTCCAGCCGGAGGGCGAGAGCTTCGCGGCCACGGCGACCCTGCCGGTCGGCGGTGCCACGGTCGCGCTCGACCTGTCGGGCACGATCGACGTCGCCGCCGAGCGCAAGCGGCTCGCCAAGGATCTCGCCGCCGCCGAGAAGGAGAAGGCGCAGGCCAACGCCAAGCTCGGCAACGAGGCGTTCCTCGCGAAGGCCCCCGACCAGGTGGTCGACAAGATCCGCACCCGCCTCGCCAAGGCGGACGAGGACATCACCCGCATCCAGTCCCAGCTGGAGAAACTCCCCGAGGCGTAGTCCCGTAGCGGGGGCCCCACCCCCGGGCCCCCGCTCCTCAAACGCAGGAGGGGCTGTCCCCTAGCCCGTCCGGCGTTTGAGGACGAGGCCGTTCAGGCCGATGCGGGGGGCCGGGGGCGGCAGCCCCCGGTTACGGGTCGGGCAGGGGCGGAGGGGGCGAAAAACCCCAGACGTCCGCACACCCCACCCCCTCCGTAGACTGGCCCCGTGAGCGACCTCCCCCCGAACGACAGCAGCGCCCCCGACGACCCGGAGCGCGACCCGCTCGGCCTCTTCGAGGAGATCGTCGAGGCCGAGACAGACCGCGACCCGGACCTCGCGGTGATCGAGGCCGGCAGCCGCACCCTGCGCACCCAGGGCGGCACCGGCCGCCAGGCCGACGTCCCCGCCCGCCCCGCCGACCCCGAGGTCGACAAGGCGCTGCGCGACATCGAGACGGAGCTGGCCGGCCGCTGGGGCGAGACCAAGCTGGAGCCCTCCGTCAGGCGGATCGCCGCGCTGATGGACCTCCTCGGCGAGCCGCAGCGCGCGTACCCCTCGATCCACATCACGGGCACGAACGGCAAGACGTCCACCGCCCGCATGATCGAGGCCCTGCTGAGCGCCTTCGACCTGCGCACCGGCCGCTACACGAGCCCGCACGTCCAGCTGATCACCGAGCGGATCAGCCTGGACGGGGCGCCGATCTCCGCCGAGCGGTTCATCGAGACGTACAACGACATCAAGCCGTACGTCGAGATGGTCGACAGCCAGGAGGAGTACCGGCTGTCCTTCTTCGAGGTGCTGACCGGCATGGGCTACGCGGCCTTCGCGGACGCGCCCGTCGACGTGGCCGTGGTCGAGGTCGGCATGGGCGGGAGCTGGGACGCCACGAACGTGATCGACGGTGATGTAGCCGTCGTCACCCCCATCGACCTCGACCACACCGACCGGCTCGGCGAGACCCCCGGTGAGATCGCCGTCGAGAAGGCCGGGATCGTCAAGCAGGACTCCACGGTGATCCTCGCGCAGCAGCCGGTCGACGCGGCGCAGGTGCTGCTGAAGAAGGCCGTCGAGGTCAACGCGACGGTGGCCCGCGAGGGCCTGGAGTTCGGCGTCGTCGCACGTCAGGTCGCGGTCGGCGGCCAGCTCCTCACGCTGCGCGGGCTCGGCGGCGAGTACGAGGAGGTGTTCCTGCCGCTGCACGGCGCCTACCAGGCGCACAACGCGGCCGTGGCGCTCGCCGCCGTCGAGGCGTTCTTCGGGGTCGGCGCGGCCCGCTCCGAGAAGCTGGACATCGACACCGTGCGCAAGGCGTTCGCCGGCGTCACCTCGCCGGGGCGGCTGGAGATCGTGCGCCGGTCGCCGACCGTGGTGCTCGACGCCGCGCACAACCCGGCGGGCGCGCGGGCCACCGCCGAGGCGGTGAGCGAGGTGTTCGACTTCAGCCGGCTGATCGGGGTCGTCGGCGCGAGCGCGGACAAGAACGTGCGGGAGGTACTGGAGGCCTTCGAGCCGATCTTCGCCGAGGTCGTCGTCACGCAGAACTCCAGCCACCGCGCGATGGACGCGGACGAGCTGGCCGCGATCGCCGTCGAGGTCTTCGGCGACGACCGGGTGCAGGTCGAGCCGCGGCTCGACGACGCGCTGGAGGCCGCGATCACGCTCGCCGAGGAAGAGGGCGAGTACGCGGGCGGCGGCGTGCTGGTCACCGGTTCCGTCATCACGGTCGGCGAGGCCCGGCTGCTCCTGGGAAGGGGCTGACTGTCGTGCGTACGCTCTGTGCTTCCACGCTGATCGGCGAGTTCTTCGTGCTCGGTTTCGCCGGGCTCGTCGCCATGAAGGAACCCGATCTGTCCACGGCCACGGTCTGGACGGTGTGCGGGGTCCTCATGCTGCTGAGCGTGCTGCTGTGCGGCATGATCACCCGGCCCGGCGGGGTCCAGCTCGGCTGGGCGCTCCAGATCCTGCTGATCGCCGGCGGCTTCTTCGTGCCGTCGATGTTCGTGCTGGGCGCGATCTTCGCCGCCCTGTGGTGGGCGTCCGTCCACTACGGGCGGAAGATCGACGAGGCGAAGGCGCGGTTCGCCGCGCAGGCCGCGTCGGCGGGGGAGGGCACCGCCCCGGAGCGGACCCGTTCCCAGCCGCAGGCGGAGGCGGGCGGCACGCCGGCGTAGGTCTGCCGGGAGGGGGCGGCGACGCGCCGCCCCGGGCCGGTCGTGGGACGGGAGGGCGGGCGCGCGCGTATCACCTGACGCTGCGTGACAGCTCCCCCGACACGCCCTGTAGCCTCGGTGACCCGCACATTTGTGACCCGAAGGAGCCACCCCGTGAGCCAGCGCACCCTCGTCCTCCTCAAGCCCGACGCCGTCCGTCGCGGTCTGACCGGCGAGATCATCAGCCGTATCGAGCGGAAGGCCGGCTGGCAGATCACCGCGCTGGAGCTGCGCACCCTGGACCAGGACACGCTGGAGCAGCACTACGGCGAGCACAAGGGCAAGCCCTTCTACGAGCCGCTGGTGGCGTTCATGGCCTCCGGCCCCGTCGTCGCACTGATCGTCGAGGGCGAGCGGGTCATCGAGGGAGTGCGCGCCCTGGCCGGTCCGACCGACCCGATCGCCGCTGCCCCCGGTTCCATCCGCGGTGACTACGGTGTGATCGTCCGCGAGAACCTGATCCACGCCTCCGACTCCGAGGAGTCCGCCGAGCGCGAGGTGAAGATCTTCTTCCCGGGCCGCTCCTGACCGTCCGGGGCGAGAGCGGGCGGCCCGCCGAGGGGCGGCCCGCCGAGGGGCGGCCCGCCGAGGGGCGGCCCGCCGAGGGGCGACCTGCGCGGCGCGCGGCAAAGTTTCGAGAATTTTTCTGAGGGGCCGTCAGCCGCTCTCCGTCTGTCTGACCTGGGGCGGCCGTGAAAAATACGGCCGTCCCGTGGCATATGCGTGCCGATCGGGGGAACGTGTGCCTCCGATGGCCCGTCTCCAGAAGCGAGAGGGCGCGTCATCTGCTGAGAATGGCGAAGACCCTCGCGCAGTGTTCGGGCAGGCGCGTCTACGATGGAAGCCTTCACGTCACTGCACCCACTTCGCCGTCCTAAAAAGCCGTCAAAGCTCCACTTGGGAAGGCCAGACGAATCCTGATGGGGAACTCAATGTCGTTCATCGGCCGTGACATGGCTGTCGACCTCGGGACCGCCAACACGCTGGTGTACGTCAGGGGTCGCGGGATCGTACTCAACGAGCCGTCCGTCGTCGCGATCAACACCAACACCGGTGGCATTCTCGCGGTCGGCGCGGAAGCGAAGAAGATGATCGGGCGGACGCCGGGCAACATCGTTGCCGTGCGCCCGCTGAAGGACGGTGTGATCGCCGACTTCGAGATCACCGAGCGCATGCTCCGCTACTTCATCCTGAAGATCCACAAGCGGCGCTACCTCGCCCGTCCCCGTGTCGTCGTCTGTGTGCCCTCCGGCATCACCGGCGTCGAGCGCCGTGCCGTCATCGAGGCGTCGTCCCAGGCCGGCGCCCGCCAGGTGCACATTATCGAGGAGCCCATGGCCGCGGCCATCGGCTCCGGCCTGCCGGTCCACGAGGCCACGGGCAACATGGTGGTGGACATCGGCGGCGGCACCACGGAGGTCGCGGTCATCTCGCTCGGCGGCATCGTCACCGCCCAGTCCATCCGCGTCGCAGGCGACGAACTGGACAACGCGATCATCCAGCACATCAAGAAGGAGTACAGCCTCCTCCTCGGTGAGCGGACGGCCGAACAGATCAAGATCACGATCGGTTCGGCGTACGACCTCGACACTGACGAGCACACCGAAATCCGCGGCCGGGACCTCGTGTCCGGACTGCCCAAGACGGTCGTCATCTCCGCGGCGGAGGTCCGCAAGGCGATCGAGGAGCCGGTCAACGCCATCGTCGACGCCGTGAAGACGACACTCGACAAGTGCCCGCCCGAGCTGTCCGGTGACGTGATGGACCGCGGAATCGTTCTGACCGGCGGCGGAGCCCTGCTGCGCGGCCTGGACGAGCGGCTCCGCCGCGAGACCGGCATGCCGATCCACATCGCCGAGGACCCCCTCGACAGCGTGGCGCTCGGCTCCGGGAAGTGCGTCGAGGAATTCGAGGCGCTCCAGCAGGTTCTGGACGCCCAGCCGCGCCGATGACGTAACGCTTCGATCCCGCCGTACGAGATGATCTCTTCTCGTACGGCGGATCATTGGTGTGGAGGCATAAACTCCTGCGACATAGAGACATAACCTCTCCCATACCAGTCACCCCGTCCTCCGTTCCATCCCCCCAGCCTCACCGCACCCGCGGGCCCGCTACTCGCCCGGGGTGCGCCCCTGTTGAACCATTCCGACGAGGAAGGCACGGCCGCCGCACGTGAGGGACACACGAGAGAGCCGGCTGCTCCTGGTGCTGCTGATCGCCATCGCGTTCGCACTGATCACGGTGGACATCCGCGGCGGGCAGGACTCACCGGTCGACGGTGCCCGCCAGGCCGCCGCCACGGTCTTCGGCCCGATCGAGAACGGGGTGTCGTCCGCGGTCGACCCCGTCGGCAACGCGATCGCCGCGGTCCGCGACTCCGGCAGCCGCCATGACCGCGTCGCCCAACTGGAGCGCGACAACGCGGCGTTGAAGGCGAAGCTCGGCAGCGACGACCGCAACCGCAGCCGCCTCAAGCAGCTCGACAAGATGATCAAGGTGGCCGGCGAGGGCCAGTACGGCATCAAGGGCGCCGAAGTGATCGCCATAGGAGCGGCCCAGGGCTTCTCCTGGACCGTCACCATCGACGTCGGCGCCCGCGACGGCATCACCCGCGACATGACGGTCCTGAACGGCGACGGACTCGTCGGCCGCGTCACCACCGTCGGCCCGCACACCGCCACCGTTCTGCTCGCCAACGACCCCGACTTCACCGTCGGCACCCGGATGGAGTCCAGCGACGAACTCGGCTTCGCCTCCGGCCAGGGCGACAGCCCGCTGCGCGTCGAACTCCTCAACGCCAAGGCGAAGATCAAGAAGGGCGACCGGCTGGTCACCTTCGGCTCGCAGGCCGACAAGCCGTTCGTGCCCGGCGTCCCCGTCGGCGTCGTCTCCCGGGTCGACCCCTCCGGCGGCGACCTCACCCGCACGGTCTACGTCAAGCCGTTCGTCTCGTTCACCAAGCTCGACATCCTCGGGGTCGTCGTCACCGCCCCGAAGAGCGACCCGCGCGACACCGTGCTGCCGCCGAAACCCAGACCCACGCCCACGCCGACGGTGACCGTCACGGTCACCCCCTCGGCGAACGCCCCCGTCGACGGCCAGCAGCAGCAGTAGCAGGAGGAGCCGAATCCCATGCGTTTCAACAGGATGCTGCTCTCCGTCACCCTGGTGGTCGTCGCCCTGGTGATCCAGGTGAGCGTTCTCGCCCGTCTGCACCTCCCGGGCGCCGTCCCGGACCTGGTGCTCCTGACCGTGCTCGCCCTCGCCCTGGTCTACGGCCATGTCGGCGGCGCCCTCATCGGCTTCGGCGCCGGTCTCCTCTCCGACGTCGTCCCGCCCGCCGACCACGCCGCCGGACGCTACGCCCTGGTGCTCTGCGTCATCGGCTACTGCGCTGGCCTGGTCAAGCCCGAGAACGGCCGGCTCAAGTCGGCCACCGGCCCGATGGCCGTGGTCGTCGTCGCCGCGATCGGCTCCACCCTGCTCTACGCCGGTGTCGGCGCCCTCGTCGGCGACACCGCCGCCCGTCACGTCGGGCTCACCAGCCTGCTGTTCACGGCCACCCTCTACGACCTGCTGCTCGCCCCGTTCGTCGTCCCCGTCGTGATGGCCCTGGCCCGGCGCGCCGAGAACGACCCGCTCTCCGACGCCGGTTCCGCCGCCAAGGCCGCCGACGTCTCGACGGGCTGGGCGGGCGCCGGCACCGGACTGCGCATCGGCGGCCAGCGCGGCGGACTGCGCGTGAAGGCGGCCAGGGCGCGGGTCGCCCGCGCCGGCCGCATCAAGGGCGTGAAGCGCCTGTGATGACACCGAGGGCACGCACACGCGGGGCACGCACACACACTGAGAGGGGGAGGCACCAGCAGTGACCAACATCCCGGAGACCGGCCGGACCCCACGGGTCCAGATCCGGCTCGTCGTCATCCAGATTCTCGTACTCTCCCTCCTCGGCACCCTCGGCGGACGCCTCTGGTACCTCCAGATCCGCAACGGCGACGAATACGCCAAGGAAGCCTCCGGCAACCACGTCCAGCAGGTCGTCCAGCCCGCCGTGCGCGGCTCGATCCTCGACGCCCGCGGCGTGCCGATCGCCGACAACGAGACCCGCCTCGTGGTCTCCGCCTCCCGCACCGACCTGCTGAAGATGCGCGACGACGGCCGGGCCGTCCTCACCAAGCTCGCCGGCGTCCTGGGCATGAAGCCCAAGGACGTCATGGAGAAGGTCCGCCTCTGCGACGCCAAGACGCCGCAGCCCTGCTGGAACGGCTCCCCCTACCAGCCCATCCCCATCACCGACGAGGCCACCGCCAAGCAGGCCCTCCAGATCCGCGAGCGCTCCGAGGACTTCCCCGGCATCAGCGCCGAGCCCGAGGCCGTCCGCCGCTACGCCGCCCCCGGCAAGGCCAACACCGCCCAGGTGCTCGGCTACCTCTCCCCGGTCACCGACGCCGAGATCACCAAGGCCAAGGACACCGACTCGCCGTACCTGCGCTCCGACCAGGTCGGACGCTCCGGCCTGGAGCGCCAGTACGACCGTGAGCTGCGCGGCAAGGCCGGCGTCACCCGCTACGAGGTCGACAACCTCGGCCGCGTCATCGGCCAGGCCAAGAGCGACAAGGCCGAGCCCGGCGCCAACCTCGTCACGAGCATCGACTCCCGCGTCCAGCGCGTCGCCGAGTACGAGCTGAACGACGCGATGAAGGTCGCCCGCACCCAGTTCGACAAGATCACCGGCGAGAACTACAAGGCCGACTCCGGTGCCGTCGTGGTGATGGAGGCCAAGACCGGCCGGGTCGTCGCCATGGCCTCCAACCCCTCGTACGACCCGAACGCCTGGGTCGGCGGCATCTCGGGCAAGGACTACACCGCGCTCACCGGCAAGGACTCCAACTATCCGCTGCTGAACCGCGCCATCCAGGGCCAGTCGGCGCCCGGCTCGACGTTCAAGGTGGTCTCCACGGCCGCCGCGGTCGAGGCCGGATACGCCTTCGACGGGCGTTACCCGTGCACGAGTTCCTACTCGGTCGGCAACCAGGTCTTCAAGAACTTCGAGGGCGAGAGCTTCGGCCCCATCTCGCTGGGCCGGGCCCTGGAGGTCTCCTGCGACACCGTCTTCTACGGCCTCTCCGACAGCGAGTGGAAGAAGGACGGGGGCATCAACCCCAAGAAGACCCCCAAGGACTACTTCTACAAGGCCGCCCACCAGTTCGGCCTCGGCAAGGAGACCGGCATCGACCTCCCCAACGAGGTCACCGGCCGCGTCCCCGACCGCAAGTGGAAGGCCGACTACTGGAAGGCCAACAAGGCCGTCTGGTGCAAGACCGGCAAGAAGGGCGGCACGTACGTCGAGCAGATCGCGTACGAGAACTGCCTCGAAGGCAACCGGATGCGCGAGGGCGACTCGATCAACTACTCCATCGGCCAGGGTGACACCCTCGTCACCCCGATCCAGGAGGCGGCCATCTACTCCGCCGTCTCCAACGGCGGCACCCTCTACGCCCCGACCATCGGCAAGGCGCTCGTCAGCCCCGACGGCAAGACTGTCCGGGAGATCAAGCCCAAGAAGAACGGCAAACTGCCCGTCGACCAGGCGACGCTCAAGGGGATAAACGATGCCTTCGCGGGCGTCGTCACCCGCGGTACCGCCGCCTGGAAGTTCGGCGGCTGGCCCCAGGACAAGATCCCGCTGCACGCCAAGACCGGTACCGCCGAGGTCTACGGCAAGCAGACGACCTCCTGGCTCGCCACGTACTCCAAGGACTACACGATCATCATGACGATCTCCCAGGCCGGTACCGGCTCGGGAGCCTCCGGTGAGGCCGTCCGCAAGATCTACAACGCGCTCTACGGCGTCTCGGCCGACGGCACCATCGACAGGAAGAAGGCCCTCCTGCCCACCCCGCAGAAGGGTCTGCCGAAGATCCAGAGCGACGGCTCGATCGACTCGCCGCCCGTCTCCAAGGACCCCGTCAAGGACCTCCAGGCCAACGACGCCCTGCGGGACGCCACGACCGACCAGGACCAGGACCTGCCCGCGGGCACCACCGCCTCACCGACGGCCGCCAACCGGGACACCCGCAGGCGCGGGGGCCGCCCGGGCGGGCGACGGGGGAAGAGGGTCCTGACATGACGACCGCGGCGACCAACGGCTTGAGGACCCTGACATGACCGGAGCCAACAACTTCTCCGTCTCCGGGTACGGACCCGAGCGCGCGGGCTGGACACGGCTGTTCGCCCGTGACTCGGTCGCGCGCCGGCTCGACTGGCCGATACTGCTGTCGGCCACCGCGCTCTCGCTGATCGGCTCGGCCCTCGTCTACTCGGCGACCCGCAACCGCACCGAGATCAACCAGGGCGACCCGTACTTCTTCCTGATCCGCCATCTGATGAACACGGGCATCGGCATCGGTCTGATGATCGGCACAATCTGGCTCGGCCACCGCACCCTGCGCACGGCCGTGCCGATCCTTTACGGCCTGTCCGTCTTCATGATCCTGCTGGTGCTGACCCCGCTCGGCGCCACCATCAACGGCCAGCGCAACTGGCTCGTCGCGGGCGGACTGTCGCTCCAGCCCGCCGAGTTCATCAAGATCACGATCATCCTGGGCATGGCGATGCTGCTGGCCACGCGGGTCGACGCGGGCGACAAGCAGTACCCCGACCACCGCACGGTGGTCCAGGCGCTCGGCCTCGCGGCCGTACCGATGTTGATCGTGCTGCTCATGCCCGACCTCGGCACCATCATGGTCGCGGTCGTCATCGTGCTCGGCGTCCTGCTGGCCTCCGGCGCCTCCAACCGCTGGGTGTTCGGTCTGATCGGCGCGGGCGCCCTCGGCGCGGTCGCCGTCTGGCAGCTCCACATCCTCGACGAGTACCAGATCAACCGCTTCGCCGCCTTCGCCAACCCCGACCTCGACCCGGCCGGCGTCGGCTACAACACGAACCAGGCCCGTATCGCCATCGGCTCCGGCGGCCTCTTCGGCACCGGCCTCGGCCACGGCTCGCAGACGACCGGCCAGTTCGTGCCGGAGCAGCAGACCGACTTCGTCTTCACCGTCGCAGGTGAGGAACTCGGCTTCGTCGGCGCGGGCCTGATCCTGGTCCTGCTCGGCGTGGTCCTGTGGCGCGCCTGCCGCATCGCCCGCGAGACCACCGAGCTGTACGGCACGATCGTCGCCGCCGGCATCATCGCCTGGTTCGCCTTCCAGGCCTTCGAGAACGTCGGCATGACGCTCGGCATCATGCCGGTCGCCGGTCTGCCCCTGCCCTTCGTCTCCTACGGAGGGTCCTCCATGTTCGCCGTGTGGGTCGCGGTGGGGCTGTTGCAGTCGATCAGGGTGCAGCGGCCCATGTCGGCGTAGGCCGCCGCCGCGACGAGCCCTTGCCGGGTGTCGCCCAGGCCGCTGTGGGGTGACATCCGGTCAGGATCGGGATCGGGATCGTGACATCCGGTCGGGATCGGGATCGTGACATCCGGTCAGGATCGGGATCGGGTGCGGGTGCGCGTACGGGGCCGCGGCGGGTACCCGTACGAGGCCGTGGCGGGTATGCGTACGGGTCCTCGATCGGCCAGGAGAGGCCGGTCAGGGGCTGCCCAGAGCCGTACATCGCGTCTAGATTCGGTTCATGGCGGACACGAAACGCGAGATCGAGCGCAAGTACGAAGGTCCCGCGAGCGAGAGCGGCGCCGGCGGCCTGCCGGACCTGAGCGGCGTCCCCGGTGTCGCCGCCGTCGTCGACAAGGGCCTCGCCGAACTCGACGCCACCTACTACGACACGCCCGACCAGCGCCTCGCCGCCGCCTCCGTCACCCTGCGCCGCCGCACCGGGGGCGCGGACGCCGGCTGGCACCTCAAACTCCCCGTCTCCGAGGGCGTCCGCGACGAGATCCGCGCGCCCCTCTCCGACACCGTGCCGCGTGCCCTGTCCGGCCTGGTGCGCTCCCGGGTGCGCGAGGCGGAACTCGTCCCGCTCGTCCGCCTGGTCTCCGCCCGTGACGTCCGCCACCTGGTCGACGCCTCAGGCGCGCTGCTCGCCGAGGTCAGCCTCGACCGTGTCCGCGCGGAGCGGCTCGACGGGGGCGCGGGTGAGGGCGGCGGCGGAGACGGGGGCGGGCGCTCGGCCGGTGCGACCGCAGCCTGGACCGAGATCGAGGTGGAACTCGCCGACGACGGCGACCCCGCCTTCCTCGACAAGGTGGAGAAGAAACTCCGCAAGGCCGGCCTCCGCCGCTCCGCCGCCCCCTCCAAACTCGCCAAGGCCCTCGCGGAGACAGGCGAGCGGGCATACGAGGGGGCCGGAGCGCGGGCAGGCAAGGGGACTGGAGCGCGGGCGGGCAAGGGGACCGGAGTGCGAGCGGGCAAGGGGACCGGAGTGCCAGCGGGCAAGGGGGCCGGCGAGCGTGCCGGGAAGCGGGCCCGGAAACCCGCCTCCGCGGCGGAGCCCACCTTCGCGGCCGAATCCGCCTCCGCGGCGGAACCCGCCTCCGCAGCGGAACCCGCCCGGAAACCCGCCGCGGAACTCCGCACCGCCGGCGATCACGTCCTCGCCTACCTCCGTACCCAGCGCGACGCCCTGGTCGAACTCGATCCCGCCGTCCGCCGTGACCTCCCCGACTCCGTGCACAGCATGCGCGTCGCCACCCGCCGGATGCGCAGCGCCTTCGGCTCGTACGCCAGGCTCCTCGACCCCGCCGTCACCGGCCCGATCGGCGACGAGCTGAAGTGGCTGGCCGGTGAACTCGGCGTCGACCGGGACCGGGAGGTGCTCACCGACCGGCTCACCCACGCCCTCGGGGAACTGCCCCGCCCGCTGGTCACCGGGCCCGTCCGCACCCGGCTGCGCACCTGGGCGCACGCCCGCCACGGCGGCTCCCGGCGCCGCCTGCTCGCCGTCCTCGACGGCAAGCGCTATCTCGCCCTGCTGACCGCCCTCGACGCCCTCGTCACCGAGCCGCCGCTGCTCAAGGGCGCCGCCGGGGACCCCGGAAAGGTGATCGCCAAGGCCGTCCGCAAGGACTTCGCCCGGGTCGGCGAACTCGTCGCGGAGGCGATCGACGGACAGCCCGGCACCGACCGCGACCTCGCGATGCACGAGGCCCGCAAGAAGGCCAAGCGCACCCGTTACGCCGCCGAGGCCGCCACCCCGGCACTCGGCGCCCCCGCGGCCTCGCTCGCCAAGGCGATGAAGTCCCTCCAGGGCCTCCTGGGGGACCACCAGGACAGCGTGATGACCCGTGAGGCCCTGCGGGAACTCGCGGCCCTGGCGCACGCGGCCGGGGAGAGCGCGTTCACCTACGGCGTGCTCTACGGGCGCGAGGAGCGGCGCGCGGCGGAGGCGGAGGCGGCGCTGCCGGAGGCCTGGCGGGCGACGGCGGCACAGGCGTCCGTCTGACGCCCGTCTGACGGCCGTCAGACGGACCGGAGCCGGACCGGGGCGGGGCCGGGGCGACCGTCGGGGCTGGCCGTGGGCAGAGGGCCCTCCGGTCCGCGCTACGCTGGATGGTCACCCCTGTCGGCTCACGAAGGTTCGCGAGATGTCTGCCGAAACCGCTGTGTCGGTCTTCCCACAGCTCGAAGCCCTGCTCCCGCATGTGCAGAAGCCCATTCAGTACGTCGGCGGAGAACTCAACTCCACGGTCAAGCCGTGGGAGGACTGCGACGTCCGCTGGGCGCTGATGTACCCCGACGCGTACGAGGTCGGCCTGCCCAACCAGGGCGTCATGATCCTCTACGAGGTGCTGAACGAACGCGAGGGCGTCCTCGCCGAGCGCACCTACAGCGTCTGGCCCGACCTGGAGGAGCTGATGCGCGAGCACCGGGTCCCCCAGTTCACCGTGGACAGCCACCGCCCGGTGAAGGCCTTCGACGTGTTCGGCCTGTCCTTCTCCACGGAGCTGGGCTACACGAACATGCTGGCCGCCCTCGACCTGGCCGGCATCCCGCTGGAGTCGAAGGACCGCACCCTCGACGACCCGATCGTGCTGGCCGGCGGGCACGCCGCGTTCAACCCCGAGCCGATCGCCGACTTCATCGACGCGGCGGTCATCGGTGACGGCGAGCAGGCCGTGCTCGACATGACGGAGATCATCCGCGCCTGGAAGGCGGAGGGCCGCCCCGGCGGGCGCGAGGAGGTCCTCTTCCGCCTGGCGAAGACCGGAAACGTCTACATCCCGGCGTTCTACGACGTCGAGTACCTCCCCGACGGCCGGATCGCCCGTGTGGTCCCGAACAAGTCGGGCGTCCCGTGGCGCGTCTCCAAGCACACGGTGATGGACCTCGACGAGTGGCCCTACCCGAAGCAGCCCCTGGTCCCCCTCGCGGAGACCGTCCACGAGCGCATGTCGGTGGAGATCTTCCGCGGCTGCACCCGCGGCTGCCGCTTCTGCCAGGCGGGCATGATCACCCGTCCGGTGCGGGAGCGGTCCATCACGGGCATCGGCGAGATGGTGGAGAAGGGCCTGAAGGCGACCGGCTTCGAGGAGGTCGGCCTGCTCTCGCTGTCCTCCGCCGACCACACGGAGATCGGCGACATCGCCAAGGGCCTCGCGGACCGGTACGAGGAGGACAAGATCGGTCTCTCCCTGCCCTCCACCCGCGTGGACGCCTTCAACGTCGACCTGGCGAACGAGCTGACCCGCAACGGCCGCCGCTCCGGCCTGACGTTCGCGCCCGAGGGCGGCTCCGAGCGCATGCGCAAGGTCATCAACAAGATGGTCTCGGAGGAGGACCTCATCCGGACCGTCTCCACCGCCTACGGCAACGGCTGGCGCCAGGTGAAGCTGTACTTCATGTGCGGTCTGCCGACCGAGACGGACGAGGACGTCCTCCAGATCGCCGACATGGCGATGAACGTGATCGCCGAGGGCCGCAAGGTCTCCGGCCAGAACGACATCCGCTGCACGGTCTCCATCGGCGGCTTCGTGCCCAAGCCGCACACCCCCTTCCAGTGGGCGCCGCAGCTCTCCGCCGAGGACACCGACGCCCGCCTCACCAAGCTCCGCGACAAGATCCGCGGCGACAAGAAGTACGGCCGCTCCATCGGCTTCCGCTACCACGACGGCAAGCCGGGCATCGTGGAGGGCCTGCTGTCCCGCGGCGACCGCCGCATCGGCTCGGTCATCCGCGCGGTCTACGAGGACGGCGGCCGCTTCGACGGCTGGCGCGAGTACTTCTCGTACGAGCGCTGGATGCGCTGCGCAGACAAGACGCTCCCCGAGTACGGCGTGGACGTCGACTGGTACACCACCCGCGAGCGCTCCTACGAGGAGGTCCTGCCCTGGGACCACCTGGACTCCGGTCTCGACAAGGACTGGCTCTGGGAGGACTGGCAGGACGCCCTGGACGAGACCGAGGTCGACGACTGCCGCTGGACCCCGTGCTTCGACTGCGGCGTCTGCCCCCAGATGGACACCAGCATCCAGATCGGCCCGACAGGCAAGAAACTGCTTCCGCTGACGGTAAAGAACGCAGCCCCGACGCCGGCATCGAGCGGTCACTCTCACTGAGGTGAGCGGGGCACTCGATCGGGTGATGGAGGTGCTGGCGGGAGCGAGCGAGGACGAGGTGACGACTGCGCTGTCCGCGGCTGGCGCCTCGCCCTCTCGCCCGTCGGTGCCACCAGTACCCCTCCGGACGCCTCTGCCGGGCCCTGAGGCCTCGCTGTACATCTTTTCTGAGGTGGAGTGGGTCTGAGGCCCGGATTGGCTTCTGCGTGACGTGTACGACCCTGCGAGCTCCCCTTGCTGACAGGGAAGGGGAGCCTCGTTGCTGTTCGCCGGGGAGCGAATCCGCGGACCGACGGCTTGACTCGTCAGCTCAGGCCGAACCAGTTGCGTGTGTAGCACGCAGGAACATGTCGGCCCCGAATCCCTCCCAGTCAACGGTCATGGTCTTCGCCGAGAGCCCGTACACCCGTCCAACAGTTCGGTCGGTGTTGCCGTCATCGCATTTGAGCCTGATGACGTTCAGCCCGTCTTCCTTGGCCACCTTGCCTCGACAGCGGTGAGACCCGATCAGTTCGACCCGCGGGCCATCGATGTGGAGTATGACTATGCCTTCGGCGTCCGAGCTCATGGATGCGCGAGAGGAACCCCAGCTATCGGTGAGCGCGGCATCAGCCTTGCCGCTGTCCTTCCGAGGCTTGGGCGTGCTGGCCTCGCTGCTGGAGCTCGATGTCGGCCTCGGGGAGGACGTCACTTCCTTGGGCTTGGTGCCACTACACGCGGACAAGACGACGATTGCCGCCAAGGTCGCCCCGGAAATCTTCTGTACTCGCTTGATCACGTCACCCCTCCGAAGGGCCAGCATCGGGACCGGTTCTGGGACGACCCCGCTGGTCAGCGCGCTGAGGCTACAACATGCCGTCTTCGCGTCGAGCACCCGCCGGGTACCGCCCAAGGGCCGGGGGCTTGCTCAGTCGGCGCCCGGAGTTGCTGCCTCTGGCGGTCACAAGCGCTCCGAACCAATGGACTCGAGCACTGAGGTGAGGTGCCTCGTGAAGGCTCTGAAGGACGGCGGCCAGGCAGAAACAGCTGCCGTCCTCAAGGCTCTCGGCACGTAGATCAGGTCGCAAGAGTAGCCAGTCCCCGAGCTCCTTGCGCTTCCACGGCGGAACCTTCATCGCCGACACGTTGAGATCACTGGCCACGCCTATGACTCGGCAACCGCGGTCTAGGGCCAGTTTTCGGAGATCGAGCTCCTGGCGGACGGGGGACGTCGTGTCGTCGGTGAGCACGGACAGCCGTACGGACAGCAGGGCTCGTGGGGCGTCGTCGGGTAAGCGTGCTTCAGCCTTCTTCAGCTCTCTTAAAGGGGCTACGTCCGCTGCCGTCCACTCGGCCTCAACTGAGTATTGGCTGCGGTCAGTTGCGGTGCGCGTCCTCGTTCGCTTCGCCATGTTCAGCACCGTAGCGGTTTTGGGCATGTTGGCATATAGCCGCAGATAGACACCAGCATCCAGATCGGCCCGACAGGCAAGAAACTGCTTCCGCTGACGGTAAAGAACGCGGCCCCGACGCCGGCATCGACCGGCCACTCTCACTGAGGTGAGCGGGACACCGGGCCTGAGACTGAGCCCCGTACCGCCCTGTGCGTGACTGTGCGACCGGCGAGCCCCTTTGCCCTGACCGGCAAGGGGGCTCGCCGGCGTTTGTCTTTCAGGGCAAAGAGGCCGGGTCGGGTCGCAGGCGCGGGTGTTTGGGGGGTTTGGGAAGCGCCCCCTGCCCCGTGGGGAGGGAGTGCCTTGGGACCGGTGGGGTCAGGGAGTTTCCGCCTGGGGGCCGTAGGCCGTCGCGATGGCCTGGGACGTGGCCCAGCCGCTGTACGTGGGGGACTGGGGCCAGCCTTCGGGGGAGTCCTGCCACTCCTCCTGGCGGCCGTAGGGCAGCAGGTCGATGAGCGGGAAGGTGTGGCTCAGCTGCTCGGTGCCGCGGCCGTCGGTGTGCCAGGTGCGGTGGACGGTGTCGCCGTCGCGCAGGAACACGTTGACCGCGAAGCCGCCGCCGGGCGGGGCGCCGACATCCGCGCCGAAGGGGCTGTTCGCCGTCGAGTACCACGGCATCCGGTTGCCGACCCGCTCCTTGTAGGCGAGCGCCTCGGCGATGGGGCCCTGGGTGACGATGACGAAACGGGCGTCGTAGGCGTCCAGGAACTCCAGGCGGGTGAACTGGGCGGTGAACCCCGTACAGCCCGAGCACTGCCAGTCCTGGCCGGCGAACCACATGTGGTGGTAGACGATGAGCTGCCGCTTGTCCTCGAAGACGTCCGCGAGCCGGACCGGGCCGTCCGCGCCCTCCAGCGTGTAGGCGGGCATCTCGACCATCGGCAGTCGCCGGCGCTCGGCGGCGATGGCGTCCAGCTCCCGCGTAGCGGCCTTCTCCCGTGCCCGCAGGGCCTCCAGCCGTTTCTCCCAGGTCGCGCTGTCGACAACAGGGGGCAGTGCGTGGACGGTCATGGTCCCTCACAAGGCTCGGCTTACCCGGGTACCCGGCTTTCCGTACGAGGGGCAGACTCCGCGGCGAGCGGGAACTCATCGGTCCACGACGACCGGCGAGGGCGGGACTGATCGGTTCGGGGTGAAGTTCCCATGGCTCGGGCCCGTATGACGGTTCCTCCGGTGCGGTTCGGCCGACGCTTTTCGTCCGGCGCGGTTTGTCCGGCGCGGTTCGGTCGGTGTCGCGTGCGCGGCGATTTCGGGGGCCGCGCAGCGCGTCGGGCGCATCCATCGGGGCGGGCGCTGCGTCTAGGCAGGTATGGATCTGGAGAAGCCGCCCGCCGGGCCACCTGGGACCCCTGCCGGGCCACCTGGGACCCCCCTCGGGCCACCTGGGACCCCCGGGACCCCCGCGCCGTCCGAGATGCCCGGTGCCGCCGCCGAGGGCTGTCTCGCCGTCGCGATCCGCGTCCCGGTGCGGATCGTCGTGCTCGTGCTCGTCGTGCCGGTGCGGATGGTGTGGGACGCGTGTGCCGTGGGTGGACGGTTCCTCCGGGACACCCTGCTGCGTCCGCTGGGGCGGCTCCTCGGGTGGGTGGCGCGGGCCGTGTTCGTCTGGCCGTTCGTCGCGCTGTGGCGGTACGTCCTCGTCCCGGCCGGCATCGCGCTGGCCTGGCTCGGCCGGGTGCTGCTCGTCGTGCCCGCCGGGTGGCTGTACCGCACGATCCTGACCCCGCTCGGCCACGCGGTCACCTGGTTCGCCGCCGGGATCGGGGCGCTGCTCGGCTGGGCGTACGCCCGGCTGCTCACCCCGGTCGGGCACGCCGTCGCCGCGCTGCTCCGGGGCATCGGGCTGGTCCTCGCCGCCGTCGGGGGCGGGATCTGGACGGCCCTCGTCTGGCTGGCCCGCCACCTGGTGGTCGTGCCCGCCGGATGGCTCTACACCTGGGTGCTCGCACCCGTCGGCAGGACGGTCGTCCTGATACTCACCGGGCTCGTGTGGGTCGTACGGATGATCCTGGTCGGCGTCGGCGCCGTCCTCTACTGGACGGCCCGCCTGCTGCTGGTGCTGCCCGCGCTCGCGCTGTGGCGCTGGGTGCTCGCCCCGGCCGGCCGGTTCCTCGCCGTCGTCGGCCGGGAGATCGGCGAGGCGCTCGGGCACGCCTGGCGTGTCGCCGGACACATCTCGCTCGCCGTCGGCCGGTTCCTCGGACGGCTGCTGCGCTGGACCCTGGTTGATCCGGCCCGCTGGGCCTACCGGACGGTGCTGACGCCGGTCGGACACACCGTCCGCGACCTGGTCCTCAAGCCCGCCGCCGAGGCGGCGCGCGTCGCCGGACGGGCGGCACGGCAGGCCCTGGCCGCCGCCCGCGACGGCGCCCGCCAGGCCCGCGCCGACTTCCGCCGCCTTCTCTTCGGCCCGCCCCCGGCACCCCGGCTCGCCCCGGCACCGGAACCCCGGCTCGCCCGGGCAGCCGAACCCCGGCTCGCCCCGGCACCGCACGAGCGGCCCGGCGGCGGACCGGAACAACGCCCCGGCGCACCCCGGGAAGCGGAGCCACTCGGTCCGCGGGAACCGGTCGCCGCCCGGACACGTACTCTTGGTAGCAGTACGACCGCACTCACGAAGGACTGAGCGACACTGGCGAAGCGACAGCCCGAAGGCCCGCCTCCCGCACCCGCGGTGCAGCGCATCCGACTGCGCTACACCAAGCGCGGCCGCCTCCGGTTCACCAGCCACCGTGACTTCCAGCGCGCCTTCGAGCGCGCCCTGCGCCGTGCCGCCGTCCCGATGGCGTACTCGGCCGGGTTCACCCCGCACCCCAAGGTGTCGTACGCCAATGCCGCACCCACCGGCACGGGCAGCGAGGCGGAGTACCTGGAGATCGCGCTCACCGAGGCCCGCGACCCGGAGACCCTGCGTGAGCTTCTCGACGAGTCGATGCCCTCGGGCCTCGACATCATCGAGGCCGTCGAGGCCCGCACCTCGGGTCTCGCCGACCGGCTCACCGCCTCCGTGTGGGAGCTGCGCCTGGACGGAGTGGAACCGGCCGAGGCGGAGCGCGCGGTCGAGGCCTTCACGGCGGCCGAGACCGTCGAGGTCCGCCGCAAGACCAAGAACGGGGTACGGACGTTCGATGCCCGTGGCCCGGTGGCGGCTCTCCAGACGGTTCCGGAGACGCACGGTCCCCAGGCTGATAGGCCGAGCGACCAGCCCTGTGCGATACTGCGGCTGGTTGTTCGGCACGTGACGCCTGCCGTTCGACCCGACGACGTCCTGTCCGGTCTCAGCGCCGTGGCCGACCTGGCGCCGCCGGTCGCCGCAGCGGTGACCAGGCTGGCGCAGGGGCTGTTCGATGAAGAGACCGGCACGGTGACCGACCCGCTCGCGCCCGACCGCGAGGCAGTCGCAGCCGCCCCAGCCGTTCGCGCCGGGGCCGCAGAAACTGCCACCGCGAAGGCGTCGGCGTAAGGAAGTCCCGCGTAAGGACGCACGTCGTAGCGCCGCCCTCGTATCCGGGAGCCACCTGGGTCGGGCAGCGCACCGACCACAAGACTTTCGCCAGGCCGTACGCACACATGGCGTACGGAACCGGCGAGACAGGACACAGAGAGCTCCCGTGCGGCGCCCGCGCCCCGGACGGCGGCACCGCGCATCGCGCGAGCCGCGGACGTCACCGGCACTGCCGGACCAGGCGCGGCGCCCGGGAGCCTGACGGGAGATCCACCCGCATGCTTGAGCCGACCGAACCCGCCGCGCCCGCCACGGGCGCCGACGACAACAACACCCCCAGCGACACCCTGCCGCCGCGGCGCCGCCGCCGTGCCGCCTCGCGCCCCGCCGGTCCGCCGACCGCCGCCGCCGAGGCCGTGGCCGAGACCACCGCGCCGGCCATACCGGCCGTCGCGTCCGCCGGCCCCGTCGCGGACGAGTCCGCCGCCGCTCCGGACACCGTGGACGCCGAGGCCGAGGAGACGGACGAGACGGCCGAGGCCGTAGCGCCCGCCGAGGCACCTGAGGTCACCGAAGCGCCTGAGGCGGACGAGGCCGCGCCGCGCCGTACGCGCCGCCGTGCCACCCGCCGGGTCTCCGCACCCGCCGGCACGCCGGAGGCCGCCGCCGAGACCGCCGAGACCGTGGTGCCCGCCGCCGCGGCCGTCGCCGAGCCCGCGGCCCAGGCCGCCGAGGAGACCCCGGCGGCCGTCGAGGAGCCCGCTCCCGCCGCCCGTCCGCGCCGCCGCGCCACCCGCCGGGTCACCGCGCCCACCGCGACCCCCGCCGAGGCCGCCGAGACCGTGACGGCCCCCGCCGAGCCCGTCGCCGCCCCCGTGGAGGCCGCCGCCGAGGCGCCCGCCGACACCGTGGCCGAGGACGCCGCTCCCCGCCGCGGTACCCGCCGCCGCGCCACCCGGCGCGTCTCCGCCCCGGCCGGCGCCCCCGAGGGTGACGCCGCCGACGAGCGTGTGGAGGCGCCCGTGACCAGCGAGAACAAGCCCGCGGACAGCAAGTCCGCGGACAGCACGTCCGCCGATACCCGGTCCGCGGAGAGCACGCCCGCCGAGGCCGGGCGTCCCGAGGCCGTCGCGGACTCCGCGCCGGCCGAGGAAGGCGCCCCGCGCCGTGGCCGCCGCCGCGCCACCCGCAAGGCCGCCGTCGGCTTCTCGGCGCCCGCGCCGAAGGAGAACGACGAGTCCGCGCGCCGCCCCGGCCGCCCCGCCGTCGCCGTGTTCCAGGCGCCGGTGTTCACCGAGCCGATGTTCCAGACGCCGGAGCGGGCGGCGGCAGCCGCCGCAGCCGAGGCGGCCGGAGCGAGCACCGAGGCGCCCGCGCCCGTCGAGGCCCCCGAGCCGGCCGAGGCCGTCGAGGAGCCCACCGGCGGCCGGCGCAGCCGCCGCCGTCGCCGGGCCGTCGAGGACGAGCCGGTCGCCGTGGCCGTGGAGCCGCAGGACGTAGTGGAGCCGCAGGCGACCGTCGAGGACGCCGAGCCGGCGGAGGACGCCGAGGACATCGCCGAGGGCGACGACGGCGAGGAGGAGTCCGCGGGCTCCCGTCGCCGCCGCCGTCGCGGTGGCCGTCGCCGCCGCCGCGGTGAGTCCGCCGACGCCGACCACGACTCGGCCGACTCCGCCGAGGACGACGACGCGGCCGAGCAGGCCGTTCAGGACGCCGAGGACACCGCCGAGCAGGTCGAGGAGGACGCCGAGGAGTCCGAGGACGACGAGCGCGGGGAGCCGGGTGGCTCCAGCAGCAGCCGGCGCCGCCGGCGCCGCCGCCGTCGCGCCGGTGACTCCGGCGGCGACAGCGAGCCGGGCGACAACGACCCCGAGCGCACCGTCGTGAAGGTCCGCGAGCCGCGCGGCAAGAAGGAAGACCACCCGTCCGACGAGGTGCAGTCCATCAAGGGCTCCACCCGTCTGGAGGCGAAGAAGCAGCGCCGCCGCGAGGGCCGCGAGCAGGGCCGCCGCCGGGTCCCGATCATCACCGAGGCCGAGTTCCTGGCCCGCCGCGAGGCCGTCGAGCGCGTGATGGTCGTCCGCCAGAGCGGCGAGCGCACCCAGATCGGCGTCCTTGAGGACAACGTGCTCGTGGAGCACTACGTCAACAAGGAGCAGTCGACCTCGTACGTCGGCAACGTCTACCTGGGCAAGGTCCAGAACGTGCTGCCGTCGATGGAGGCCGCCTTCATCGACATCGGCAAGGGCCGCAACGCCGTGCTCTACGCCGGTGAGGTCAACTTCGAGGCGCTCGGCATGTCGGGCGGGCCGCGCCGTATCGAGTCCGCCCTCAAGTCCGGCCAGTCGGTCCTGGTGCAGGTCACCAAGGACCCGATCGGCCACAAGGGCGCGCGTCTGACCAGCCAGGTCTCCCTGCCGGGCCGCTACCTGGTGTACGTGCCCGAGGGCTCCATGACCGGCATCAGCCGCAAGCTGCCCGACACCGAGCGCGCGCGTCTGAAGACCATCCTCAAGAAGATCGTCCCCGAGGACGCGGGCGTCATCGTGCGCACCGCCGCCGAGGGTGCGAGCGAGGACGAGCTGCGCCGTGACGTCGAGCGGCTGCAGGCGCAGTGGGAGGACATCCAGAAGAAGGCGAAGACGGGCAACGCGCCGACGCTGCTCTACGGCGAGCCGGACATGACCGTCCGTGTCGTCCGCGACATCTTCAACGAGGACTTCTCCAAGGTCATCGTCAGCGGTGACGAGGCGTGGGAGACCATCCACGGCTACGTGGCGCACGTGGCGCCCGACCTGACCGACCGGCTCTCGAAGTGGACCTCCGAGGTCGACGTCTTCGCGACCTACCGGATCGACGAGCAGCTCATGAAGGCGCTGGACCGCAAGGTCTGGCTGCCGAGCGGCGGCTCGCTGGTGATCGACAAGACCGAGGCGATGATCGTCGTCGACGTCAACACCGGCAAGTTCACCGGCCAGGGCGGCAACCTCGAAGAGACCGTGACCAGGAACAACCTGGAGGCGGCCGAGGAGATCGTGCGCCAGCTCCGGCTGCGCGACCTGGGCGGCATCGTCGTCATCGACTTCATCGACATGGTCCTGGAGTCCAACCGCGACCTCGTCCTGCGGCGCCTGCTGGAGTGCCTGGGCCGTGACCGTACGAAGCACCAGGTCGCCGAGGTGACCTCGCTGGGCCTGGTCCAGATGACCCGTAAGCGGGTCGGCCAGGGCCTGCTGGAGTCGTTCTCCGAGACCTGCGTCCACTGCAACGGCCGCGGTGTCATCGTGCACATGGAGCAGCCGACGTCCGTCGGTGGCGGCGGCAAGCGCAAGAAGCGCGGCCGTGGCGGTGCCGAGCAGACGCACGAGCACGACCACGACCACGACACGCACGAGACGCACGACACGGCCGAGGAGCCGGAGACGGTCGAGACCGAGGCCGAGCTGGCCGCGGAGGTCGCCGCGCCCGTGGCGGTTGAGCCGGACTTCCAGCCGGACGAGGAGCTGTACGGCAGCGTCGCCGAGGCGGAGGCCGCGGCGGGCCGGGGTCGTTCGCGGCGCCGCGCCACCCGGCGTGCCTCGGCTCCGGCCGGTGCCCCGAAGTCCGAGGAGCGCGCTCCCCGGAGCCGCCGCGAGGAGCGGGCCGAGCGGGCCGCCGCGCGGTCCCGTGAGGCCGCCGAGGCCGAGCCGGCCGCCGTCGAGGACCCGGTCGTCGAGGCCCCTGCTCCCGAGCAGCCGGCCGTCGAGCAGCCGGTCGCCGAGCAGCCGGTGGCCGAGGCGCCCGCCGAGGAGACGCCGGCCCCCGTGGCCGCCGTCGCCGAGGAGGACGCCGCTCCCAAGGGCCGTACGCGGCGCCGGGCGACCCGGAAGGTGTCCGCGCCCGCCGGTTCGCCCAAGGAGGCCGAGGAGACCGTCGTGACGGTCGCGGTCACGGACCCCGCTCCGGCGCCCGTCGCCGAGGCACCCGAGGCACCCGAGGCCGAGCCCGCCCCCGAGCCGGCTGCGGCCGAGAGCGCCGCTCCGGCCCGTCCGC
>NZ_JBEYFY010000034.1:0-71689 GCF_040703595.1 Streptomyces sp. NPDC007084 | reverse complement strand
GGCCGCGCCCGGGGCCGGCCGGCCCGGACCGGCCCCGGCCCGTCACAGGGCGCCGGCGTCGCGGGCGCTCCACAGGGTGGGGTGGATCGGGCGGAAGCCCAGCTCGTGGCGGATGCGGTCGGTGGAGACCACGCCGTGCCACGGATCGGGGTCGGTGCGCTCGTAGAGGACGGGCGGGATGCCGACCCCGTTGATCTGGTGCAGGTCGACGGTCGTGACGGGCGCGTCGTCGGCGATGTTGTAGATCCGGCCGGCCACACCGGGGGCGTACAGGAGGCGGCGCAGGCCCTGGGCGACGTCCACGTGGTGGACCATCTGCAGCCGCCGCCCGGCGGCCCAGTCCCCGGCCCACTGCATCACCGCGGCGAGATGCGGGTCGCCCTCCCCGTAGACGAAGGCGAGGCGTCCGATCCGGACGTCCATGCCGCCCTCCAGGGCGAGCAGCCCGCGCTCGGCCTCCACCTTCGACGCCGGGTAGGCGCCCCACAGCGGGCCGCCGGGCACGCTCTCGTCGTCCTCGGTGAGCGGCCGGCCCCGGCCCGCCCCGTACGCCAGGTTCGTGCTGACCTGCACGAACCGCCGCACGCCTGAGGCCACGGCGGCGCGGCCCAGGTCCAGGGCGGCGTCCCGGTTGACCGCCCAGGCCTCGTCGTCCGGCACGCCCCGGAAGGCGGCGGCGATGTTCACCACCGCGTCGACGTCCGCCAGCGCTTTGCCGAGGCTCCCGGCGTCCCGCAGGTCGCCGACGGCGACCTCCGCGCCGAGGGCGGCGAAGGGCTCCGCCCGGGACGCGTCGCGGACCAGGACCCGCACCCCGTCCCCCGGGGGTGCCTGCTGAAGGAGGCGGGGGACGAAGCGGCGTCCGACCTCGCCGGTGGTTCCGGTCACCAGTGTCAGCATGATGTGCTCCTCTCGTCGGCCTCCACCGTCCGCCGGCGGCGGCCCCGGCGGGAGAGACCTCCTGATCCAGGGACCGGCGATGCCTGGATAAGCCGGGCGACCGGGTCCACGCTGGAGGGGTGAACCGAGCCGAACTCGCCGACTTCCTGCGCCGCGCCCGCGCCCGCCTGAGCCCCTCCGACGTGGGGCTCACGGCCGGTTCCCGGCGCCGTACACCGGGCCTGCGCCGCGAGGAGGTGGCGGCGCTCGCCGGTATGTCCGTGGACTACTACACGCGCCTGGAGCAGTCGCGCGGCCCGCGCCCCTCCCGGCAGATGCTCGGCGCGCTGGCCCGGGCCCTGCGGCTGACCGGCGACGAACGGGACCATCTCTTCCACCTGGCCGGGGAGGAGCCGCCCCGGGCGGGCAGCGCCTCGGAGCACGTCCGCCCCGGGCTGCTGCTGATCCTCGACCGGCTGCACGACGCGCCCGCGCTGGTCATGACCGACTACGGCGTCATCCTCGCGCAGAACGCCCTCTCGGCCGCGCTGACGGGGGACGCGGAGCCGGGGCGCAACGCCATCCGGGGGTTCTTCACCGACCCGCGCGTCCAGGACCTCTTCCCGCCCGAGGACCGGCCCGAGCACGCCCGCTCCCACGTCGCCAGTCTGCGCGCGGTCACGGCGGCCCGGCCCGACGACCCGGCCCCCGCCGCTCTGGTGGCCGAACTGCGCGCCGCGAGCCGGGAGTTCGCCGAGCTGTGGGAGGACCACGAGGTCGCGGTGCGGCGCTCGGCGACGAAGCGGTTCCTGCACCCGGCCGTCGGACTGCTGGAACTCGACTGCGAGGTCCTGCTCAGCTCCGGCGACAACCAGCTCCTGCTGGTCCACACGGCCCGCCCCGGCAGCGAGTCCCACGACCGCCTGCAACTGCTGCGCGTCCTCGGCCTCCAGAACATGTCCCCGGCCGCCGGCCCGAGGTGACCCGCGCGGGCCGGCACGGCCACCGGCGGCGGAGGAGGCGGGACGGCCTGCCGGGTCCCCGTTCCGCCGGCTCGAACACCTTGGTACGGCGGGCCCCCGACGATCAGGGACAATGGGCGCCATGAGCGTTCGCAACCAGTCATCCGAGCCGTCCGAGGACGGGGGCTCCAAGGCTCCCGAGGCAGTGGCACCCCACCGCGCCGGCTTCGCCTGTTTCGTGGGCCGCCCCAACGCGGGCAAGTCCACCCTCACGAACGCTCTGGTCGGCCAGAAGGTGGCGATCACCGCGAACCAGCCGCAGACCACCCGGCACACGGTGCGCGGCATCGTGCACCGGCCCGACGCGCAGCTCATCCTGGTCGACACCCCTGGCCTGCACAAACCCCGCACGCTGCTGGGCGAGCGGCTCAACGACATCGTGCGTACGACCTGGGCCGAGGTCGACGTGATCGGGTTCTGCCTGCCCGCGAACGAGAAGCTCGGCCCCGGTGACCGTTTCATCGCGAAGGAACTCGCGTCGATCAAGAAGACGCCGAAGATCGCGATCGTCACGAAGACCGACCTCGTCGACAGCAAGACGCTCGCCGAGCAGCTCATCGCGATCGACCAGCTCGGCCGCGAGCTGGGATTCGAGTGGGCCGAGATCGTGCCGGTGTCGGCGGTCGGCGACCAGCAGGTGGGCCTGCTGGCCGACCTGATCGTCCCGCTGCTGCCGGAGGGGCCCGCGCTCTACCCCGAGGGCGACCTCACCGACGAGCCGGAGCAGGTCATGATCGCGGAGCTGATCCGCGAGGCCGCCCTGGAGGGGGTGCGCGACGAGCTTCCGCACTCCATCGCCGTCGTCGTGGAGGAGATGCTGCCGCGCGAGGACCGGCCCGCCGACAAGCCGCTCCTGGACATCCACGCCTTCGTCTACATCGAGCGGCCCAGCCAGAAGGGCATCATCATCGGCCCCAAGGGCAAGCGGCTGAAGGACGTCGGCATCAAGTCCCGCAAGCAGATCGAGGCGCTGCTCGGCACGCCCGTCTTCCTCGACCTGCACGTGAAGGTCGCCAAGGACTGGCAGCGGGACCCGCGCCAGCTCCGCAAGCTCGGCTTCTGAGCGGTCCGGGGCCCGCGCGCGGGCCCCGGACCGGGTGACGTCCTGGCCGGAGCCGGTGTCAGCCCGCCGTGACCGTCAGACGGACGGCGCCGTCGAGCCCGGCCAGCAGCACCGGCGTCTTCGGCCCGCCGAGGTCGCGTACCGCCGCGCGGTCCTCGTCGGCCAGGGCGTCCGCCTCGGACACCACGGCCGCCGCCTCCAGGGACTTCGCCCCGGACGCCACCGCCATCGCCACGGCCGTCTGGAGCGCGCTCAGCCGCAGCGAGGGCAGCCCCACGGTCCCGGCGACATACGTCCGCCCGGTCTCGTCCCGTACGGCCGCGCCCTCGGGCACACCGTTGCGGGCGCGCGCGGAACGGGCCAGGGTGACGATCTTGCGGTCCTCGGGGTCGAGCGCGTTGCTGTCGGTCATGCCCAGAGCATACGAAGTACGCGCGCCCGCCCCCGCCGACGGGTCACCGGACACGGCGGACCGGCAGACACGACGAACCGGCGGCGGAGACCGCAAGCCGTCGGACCCGGCGGGTCAGCCGGCGACCGGGTACATCGAGCCGCGCCGGCCCTCCGGCGACGCAAGCCACTCCAGCTTCGCCGCCGTGTTCGCCTCCGGCAGCGGGGTGTGCAGCACGATCGTGAGGTCGGGGCGGACCGGCACCTTCATCGCGGTCGACTCCACGGCGAGCAGCCCGACCAGCGGATGGTCGAGTTCCTTGCGGAGCTGCCCGGCGTCCTGAATGTCGCGCTCCTCCCACAGCCGGGTGAACTCCTCGCTCACGCCGGTGAGCTGGTCCAGCACCTGCCGGAAACCCTCGTCGTCGGGGTCGGCGGCGGCGCAGGAGGCGCGGAACTGCGCGACGACGCTCCGCGCGTTCGCCTCCCAGGTGCGCGAACGGCCCCGGTAGAGCGGGTCGGTGAAGAAGTCGATCACACAGTTCTGGGTGTTCTCGGGCCGCATGCCGAGGACCACCGAGGCGGCGTCGTTGTACATCACGCAGTTGTAGTACGCGTCCATGATGTGCGCCGGATACGGCATCCACGTGTCGATCAGCCGGCGCAGCCCCTCGCACATGTCCCGGTCCGCGGGGGCGACTTCGGGCGCGGGCGGGTTCAGTCCGGCCAGCGTGTACAGATGGCGCCGCTCGGTGTTGCTCAGCCGCAGCACCCGGGCGACCGCGTCGAGGACCTGCGGCGAGACGGAGATGTCCCGTCCCTGCTCCAGCCACTGGTACCAGGAGGCGCCCACGCCCGCGAGGACGGCGACCTCCTCGCGGCGCAGCCCCGGTGTGCGGCGGCGGCCCCCGCCGTCCGGGAGCCCCGCCTCGGCGGGTGACACCCGCGCCCTGCGGCTCATCAGGAACTCGCGCAGCTCACTGCGCCGACGGGACTTGAGGACGTCCTCCGTCACGTGTGCCTCCCCCTTCGCCGCATGGACCGGCCCCCCTCGGTGACTGGTGGTGCGGCCACCAGCATAAGTACCGGCTCCCCACGGATATTCCGGCCGCCGGATGCTCTTGCCATGCCCATCGAGACCACCGCACAGACCACCGAACCCACCCTCGACTCCCCGGCCGCCGGCCGTGCGCCCGACGCCGGGGACGCCCGCCGGCCGGTGAACGGTCCGGCGAGGCGGCACCGACCACCCCGGCCCGGGCGGCTGTCACGGCGCGACAAGCTCGTGCTGTTCGTGCTGTGCGCCGCGCAGTTCATGGTCGCGCTGGACTTCTCCGTGCTGAACGTGGCGCTGCCCGTGCTCGGCGGCGACCTCGGCATGAGCCGGTCCGCGCTCCAGTGGGCGGTCACCGCGTTCGCCCTGCCGTCCGGCGGTTTCCTGCTCCTCTTCGGCCGCGTCGGCGACCTGTACGGCCGCCGCCGGCTCTTCCTCACCGGCCTCGCCCTGTTCGGGGCGGCCTCGCTGCTGGCGACCTTCGCCTGGGACCCGGCGTCCTTCCTGGCCGGCCGGGCGCTCCAGGGGCTCGGCGCCGCCGCGATCGTGCCGACCGGCATGTCGCTGCTGACCACCACGTTCCCGGAAGGGCCCGCGCGTGACCGGGCGCTCGGCGTCTCCGGCACGGTCCTGTCGCTGGGCTTCACCGTCGG
Source organism: Streptomyces sp. NPDC007084 (assembly GCF_040703595.1). NCBI lineage: Bacteria > Bacillati > Actinomycetota > Actinomycetes > Kitasatosporales > Streptomycetaceae > Streptomyces > Streptomyces sp. NPDC007084. The sequence continues at coordinate 66,628 of NZ_JBEYFY010000034.1, read as the reverse complement.
GATGGTGGCGGGCGGTGTCCTGACCGACGTCCTCGGCTGGCGCTCGACCATGGGCCTGCTGTCGGTGTTCGCCCTGGTGGTGCTGCCGCTGGCGCCGGCCCTGCTGCCCGAGTCCCGCACCCCCGAGCGTCCCCGCCTGGACGTGCCGGGCGCGGTCACCGTCACCGGCGGCCTGCTGGCCCTCATCTACGCCCTGTCGACGGCCGCGGAGAACGGCTTCGGCGGCGCCGACGTCATCGTCACCCTCGTCGTCGGCGTCCTGCTGCTGGGCGCCTTCGTCCGCATCGAGTCACGGACCGCCGCCCCGCTCGTCAGCCTCCCGATGCTGCGCCGCCGCACGGTGGCCTGGGGCAATCTGGGCGGTCTGGTCACCTTCTCGATGATGTCGACGGTGGTGTTCGCGCTGACCCTCTACCTTCAGGAGACGCTCGGCCTGTCGGCGTTCGAGACGGGCCTGGTGTTCGGCGCGCAGGGCGTCATGTCGGCCGTCGCCGGGATGTACGCGCCGAAGGTCATCGGCCGGTTCGGCGCCCGCCGCACCCTGGTCGGCTCCCTGGCCGGACAGGGCCTGTTCGTCGCGGCGCTGCTGCCGGTGGGCGCGCAGGGCTGGTCGGTGTGGCTCGCGACGGCGGCGGTGTCGCTGGCGAGCATGTGCCACCTGGGCGCGATCATCTCGTACGGGCTGACCGTCACCTCGGGGGTGCCGGACGAGGAACAGGGCCTGGCGACCGGCCTGGTGACCTCCACCCAGCAGGTGGGCCTCACGGTCGGCATCCCGCTCCTCGGTGTCCTCGCGACGACCTCGGACGACCTGCTGTCGGGCGTCCACACCGTGCTCACGCTGGACGCGGTGATCGTCCTCGCGGCGGCGGTCCTGGTCGCGGCGGGCCTCGGCCGGCCCGCCACGGAACGGACCCGCCCGGCTCGAAGGCGCGCGGACAGCTGAGCCGGTTCGGGAAGGGAGCCCGGGGCCCGGCGGACACCCGCCGGGCCCCGGCCCGCCGGAGGTCAGGGCCGGTCGAGCCGCAGCCGCTCGGCGCGCGGCAGACCGGCGACGACGAGATCGTACGAATCCTCGACCAGCTCCCGGACCAGACGGTCCGGGAGTCCGCCGTCCACCGTCACCGTGTTCCAGTGCCGCTTGTTCATGTGGTAGCCCGGCACGATCAGGCCCGGGTGCTGCTCGCGCAGCCGCAGGGCGTCCTGCGGGTCGCACTTGAGGTTGACCGTGAGCGGGCGCGCGTCCAGGCTGGTCAGCGCGAAGAGCTTGCCCAGCACCTTGAAGACCGAGGTCTCCGGGTTGAAGGGGAAGTCCTCCACCGAGGCGTTGAAGGACAGGCAGAACGCGCGCAGTTGCCGCGGGGTCACTCCGGTTTCTCCTCCTCCGCGGGCGCCTCGGCGGAGGCGACCGGCTCCACCAGCACCGTGACGATCTTGTTCCGGCGGCCGGCCGCGGCCTCCGCCGTGAGCCGCAGCTCCCGCCCGTCCGGCAGCGCGACGACCGAGGAGGCGCCCGCGATGGGCACCCGGCCGAGCGCCTTGGCGAGGAGGCCGCCGACGGTCTCCACGTCCTCGTCGTCGTACGCCTCGAAGCCGTACAGCTCCCCCAGGTCGCCGATGTCGAGGCGGGCGGTCACCCGGTAGCGGTCCTCGCCGAGGTCCGCGACGGGCGGCAGTTCACGGTCGTACTCGTCGGTGATCTCGCCGACGATCTCCTCCAGGATGTCCTCGATGGTGACGATGCCGGCCGTGCCGCCGTACTCGTCGATGACGACGGCCACGTGGTTGCGTTCCTGCTGCATCTCGCGCAGCAGGTCCCCCGCGTTCTTCGTGTCGGGCACGAAGGCCGCCGGGCGCATCGCCGTGGCCACCAGCTCCGATTCGGCGTCCCGGCTGATGTGCGTCTTGCGGGCCAGGTCCTTCAGATAGACGATCCCGACGATGTCGTCCTCGCTCTCGCCGGTTACCGGGATACGCGAGAAACCCGAGCGCAGCGCGAGGGTGAGGGCCTGCCGGATCGTCTTGTAGCGCTCGATGACGACGAGGTCCGTACGCGGCACCATCACCTCGCGGACGAGGGTGTCGCCCAGCTCGAAGACGGAGTGCACCATGCGGCGCTCCTCGTCCTCGATCAGGGACTCCTTCTCCGCGAGGTCGACCAGGGCCCGCAGCTCCGCCTCGGAGGCGAACGGGCCGCGCCGGAAGCCCTTGCCGGGGGTGAGCGCGTTGCCGATGAGGATCAGCAGGGAGGGGATGGGGCCCATCACCCGGGCCAGCGGCAGCAGGACGTAGGCGGCGGCCGTCGCCGTGTTCAGCGGGTGCTGGCGGCCGATGGTGCGCGGCGAGACGCCGACGGCCACGTACGACACGAGGACCATGACGGCGATCGCGACGGCGAGCGCCTGCCAGGTCTTGTCGAACTCCTTCAGGCAGGCGTAGACGACGAGCGCGGCGGCCGCCATCTCGCAGGCGACCCGGACGAGGAGCGCCACGTTCAGATAGCGCGTCGGGTCGGCGGCGACCTGGGCGAGTTTCGCGCTGCCGCGCCGGCCGCCGCGGACGGCCTCCTCGGCGCGGAAGCTGGAGACGCGGGCGAGGCCGGCCTCCGCGCAGGCGGCCAGCCAGGCGACGACGACGAGGGCGATGGCGCCGATGACAAGCTGCGGGCTCATGACACGGTCGGGGCCGGTGAGGGACCCGTCATGCCCTTCTCCGCGCGCCAGCCGTCCACGATGGCGGCCTGCAGACCGAACATCTCGGCCTTCTCGTCGGCTTCCTCGTGGTCGTAGCCGAGCAGGTGCAGCACTCCGTGGACGGTGAGCAGTTGCAGCTCCTCGTCCATGGAGTGCTGCGTCGGCGCGTCCTTGCCCTGCCGCTCGGCGACCTCGGGGCAGAGCACGATGTCGCCGAGCAGGCCCTGCGGCGGCTCGTCGTCGTCCTTGGACGGGGGCCGCAGCTCGTCCATCGGGAAGGACATGACGTCCGTCGGGCCCGGCAGGTCCATCCACTGGATGTGGAGCTGCTCCATGGCGTCGGTGTCCACGACGATCACCGACAGCTCGGAGAGCGGGTGGATGCGCATCCGCGCGAGCGCGTAGCGGGCGATGTCGAGGATCGCCTGCTCGTCGACCTCGGTTCCGGATTCGTTGTTGACGTCGATCGACATGGTCGTGCTGGTCTACTTCCCCTTGTGTCCGGCGTTCCCGCGGCCCTTGTGGGTGCCGTTCTCGGTGCCGTTCTCGCTGTCGTACTTCTCGTACGCGTCGACGATACGGCCGACCAGCTTGTGCCGGACGACATCCTGGGACGTGAGCCGCGAGAAGTGCACGTCGTCGACCCCTTCCAGGATGTCCTGCACCTGCCGCAGCCCGGACTTGGTCCCGCTCGGCAGGTCGACCTGCGTGACGTCACCGGTGATCACGATCTTCGACTCGAACCCGAGCCGGGTGAGGAACATCTTCATCTGCTCGGGGCTGGTGTTCTGCGCCTCGTCCAGGATGATGAAGGCGTCGTTGAGGGTGTTGTGCGTCAGCAGGTAGTCCTGCGTGACGTACAGCGAGTCCTCGGCCGCCACCTGGATGCAGACCGTCTCCTCCCTGCCCGCGGGCTCGATGCTGTCGATGAACCGCGTCGGGCGTCCACCGCCCCCGGCCGCCAGGTACGTGTCGCGCTTGCGGGCGAGGCGGAAGGGCTCGATGCCCTCGGGGAGGCGGATGTCGACGATGTGCGCGTCGGGGCGGTGCGCGCCATGTGCGGTTCCCCGCTTACGCCCCTCGGCCGTGCGGCGCCGGGTGTACGCGACACCGCCCAATGACCGGACCAGGGAGATCACGTCGTCGCGGAGCAGGATCGATGTCGTCGTGTACTGGATCCGGCAGGTGCGGTCCGTCTGGGTGACCGGACCGCCGTCCGAGTCCAGGAGCCCTTGGAGGACCGCCAGACGCACCTCGGCCGAGTTGTGCAGGTAGTCGTCGGGCACGAACCTGGAGTGCGAGCGGGTCCTGAGCAGGTCCAGCTCGCGCAGGGTCCGCGTGACCGGGTTCTCCAGTGTGACCACGTCGCCCGGGCTCCTGACCCGGTTGAGCATGGAGTCCGGGCCGCCTCGGTGCCGGACGGTGATCCCCGGAAGCGCGGCGTCCAGCGCCTGTGCCAGCTCCTGGTCCTCCGAGGAGAACGCGGGCGTGGTGGAGCCCGTCAGGCAGCCGTCACCGAGGAGGAGGCCCAGCGCGTACGGATCCATGGGGACCTCACGCTCCGGCATGCTGACCGGCGCCGTGAGCATCGGCAGCTCGTACCGGCGGGCGTGCGCCGCCCGCAGGTTGCCGATCATCTCCTGGGTCTCCAGCACCCGCCAGGGCTTGTCGCGGCGCTCGTCGTCGCGCGTCCGCACCGTCCAGAGGTGCTCGCCGCAGGCCAGTGTCCAGGAACCGTCCTGGGCGGCGACCCGGTAGACGTCCTTCTCCCCTTGCGGGTAGACACCGAGAACCGGGGTCGGCTCGCCGTTCGATCCGATGACCAGGTCACCGACCTGAAGGCCGCCGATGGGACGCCAGCCTTCCGGTGTCAGGACGTTCGTGAACAGCGGTTGCGCCCGGCCCCGCATGTACGCCAGCGGGGCCACCTCGATCGTGCCCGAGGCCATCAGCTTCGGGATGGAGTCCGGGTCGAGCATGTCGTGCAGGGCGTCGTACAGGGGGCGCAGGTAGGGGTCGATCTTCTCGTAGAGCGTGCCCGGGAGGAAGCCGAGGCGCTCGCCGGCCTCGACCGCGGGGCGGGTCAGGATGATGCGGTTGACCTGCTTGGACTGCAGGGCCTGGACGGCCTTGGCCATGGCGAGGTAGGTCTTGCCCGTACCGGCGGGGCCGATGCCGAACACGATGGTGTGCTTGTCGATGGCGTCGACGTAGCGCTTCTGGTTGAGCGTCTTGGGGCGGATGGTGCGGCCGCGCGAGGACAGGATGTTCTGCGTGAGCACGTCGGCCGGTGTCTCCGGGCCGTCGCCCTCCCCGTTCTCGCTCGCCCTGAGCATGGCGATCGAGCGTTCCACTGCGTCCTCCGTCATGGGCTGCCCCGTGCGGAGCACCAGCATCATCTCGTCGAACAGGCGCTGGACGAGAGCGACTTCACCGGCGTCGCCGACCGCACTGATCTCGTTGCCCCGGACGTGGATGTCGGCCGCCGGGAAGGCCTTCTCGATCACGCGCAGCAGGGCGTCTCCGGATCCCAGGACGGTCACCATGGGGTGCTTGGCCGGGACGGTGAAGTGTGCGCGCGACTGCCCCTGGGCGGGGCCGTGAGCTGTGGGTGTCTGAGTCATGGGCCGGCTCTGTAGGCCTGCGTATCCTCCTCGGTCGGCACGCTTGCCACATGGGCAGCCTTGCGTCTCCCAGCGTACGTCGCGGCGCTGACAGAGCCGTAGGGCTTTTCCTCACGTCACGCGGTCGTGACCTCACGCCGAGCGGCCGAAGCCGATCGTCGGGACCGCGCGTCGCAGCGGCCAGGGGCGGGTCACGGCGGGGAGGAGGCCTTCCAGGAAGGCGTAGCGGCGCAGGGCGGCGGGGTCCTGGTCGTCGACGGACTGGACGCGGCGCCACCAGGCGGCGATCTCCGACCAGCCGGGCGCGGACAGCGAGCCGCCGAAGTCCTGGACGGAGAGGGCGGCGGTGAGGCCGGCGAAGGCGAGGCGGTCGGCGAGCGGCCAGTCGGCGAGGGTGCCCATGACGAAGCCGGCGACGAAGACGTCTCCGGCGCCGGTGGGGTCGAGTGCCTCGACGGCGATCGCGGGGACGGCGGCGCTCTCGCCGGTGCGGCCGTCGACGGCGTAGGCGCCCTCGGCGCCGAGGGTGACGACGGCGAGCGGCACGTGGTCGGCGAGGGCGTGGGCGGCGGCGCGGGGGCAGTCGGCGCCGGTGTAGCGCATGGCTTCCTCGGCGTTCGGCAGGAAGGCCTCGCAGTGCGCGAGGTCGGCGAGGCCGGCCAGGTCCCAGCGGCCGGTGTCGTCCCAGCCGACGTCGGCGAAGATGCGGGTGCCGCGGCTCGCGGCCTGGGCGATCCAGGGGGCGCGGACGCCGGGGGTGAGGGAGGCGACGGCGGCGCGGGCGATGGGCGGGCACTCGGGGGCCGCTTCGACGGGGGGCGGTTCGTGGCCGTGGCTGACCATGGTGCGTTCGCCCTCGTAGGCCATGGAGACGGTGACCGGGGAGTGCCAGTCGGGCACGGTGCGGGAGGCGGAGAGGTCGATGCCCTCGCCCTGTTCGAGGGCGTCCCAGCAGTACTCGCCGTAGTGGTCGTCCCCGAAGGCGGCGGCCAGGGAGGTCCGCAGGCCGAGCCGGGCCAGGGCGGTGGCCATGTTGGCGACGCCGCCGGGGCTCGAACCCATGCCGCGCGCCCAGGACTCGGTGCCGCGGACGGGGGCGGAGTCGAGGCCGGTGAAGATGATGTCGAGGAAGACGGTGCCGGTGAGGTAGACGTCCCAGGGCGGGTCCTGCGGTGTGCGCAGCCCGGCGAGCGGGTCAACATGGGCCTGGCCGAACGGTCCTTCGCCGTTGGACGCGATCACGGTGCGCTCCCTGGGGTGGTTACGGGATCTGGCCAGTGTGCACCACACCGCCCACAAGGGGCCGTGGGTCACGCCGGTAAGCGCTCCCTGGGCCGGTTCCGCGGTTTCGCCGTGCCGGGCCCGCGAGCGGCCGGTGCCGTCCGGGCGGGTGTCCTCGGACCGGCGCGGGCGGGGGCAGGGGCCGCCTCACCTGCGGGAACGGACCCGCCGCGCGTGTCCGGAGCGGGCCGGGAACCCCGGCCGGCCCGGGAAATTCGGGCCTTCCTACCCCAGTCCGCTCACCGCAAACGGGAAGTGCTCCAGATCACAGGCTCCCGCCTTCTTTCGGACGGGGCCGCCTTGATACAAATTGCCCGCGCGTTCCTGTCCGTCGACAGCCGCCCAATCCCCTTCTTGAGCCGCTTCTTTCGCATGCCCTGGGAACGCCCGTGTCCGCCCGCACCACCACGCCCTGGCCCCTCGTCGCCCTTTTCACGGCCGGGTACCTCGCCGCGTATCTGCTCCCCACCACCGTCGGCCGCCTCGACTCGGGTCTGCCGCTGTCGGCGACCCAGGCCGGTGCCATCGGCAGTGTCCTGCTGATGAGTTCGGCCTCGGCCGGCTTCCTGCTCGCCTCCCGCGTCGACCGTTTCGGCCCCCGCCGGCTGGCCCGCGCCGGTCTGCTCCTCGCGGTGGCCGGCTACGGCACCGCCGCGCTGTCGGACGCGCTCCCCCTCGTCGTGGCCGGCGCGGTCCTCGGCGGCTTCGGCTCCGGTACGGCCACCACGGTCGCCGCGACCGGGATCGCCGGCCGGCGCGACCCGCACCGGGTGACCACGCTGGGCCTGCTCGGCGTCTCCGCCCTCGCGGGCGCCCTGTATCTGACGATCCCGCACCTGGGCCCGGCGCACGGCGTCCCACTGGCCGCGATCGCCGTGACGGCCCTGCTCGTCCTGCCCCTGACGGGCCGTCTGCCCGCCCGCGCCCCGGCGGCGCGGGCCGTGCGGCCCGCCGGTCCGCTCCCTTGCCGCCGCTCCGGCCTGCTGCTCGCCGCGGCGATGTTGTTCTGGTCGCTCGCCCAGAACTCCCTGTGGGGGGTGAGCGGCCGGATCGGTCTGACGCAGGCGGGCCTCGGCGAGGTCACGGTCGGCGCGGTGTTCGCGGTGGCGCTGGGCGCCGGACTCATCGGCGTCGTCTGCGCGGGCGTGCTCGGCCCGCGGCTCGGCCGGGCGCTCCCGATCGGCCTGGGCACGGTCCTCATCGCCGGGTGCATCGCGCTGAGCGCGGCGTCGACCGATCTGACGTCCTTCGCGACGGGCGAGATCGCCTGGAACACGCTGTACCCGGTCGTCCTGTCGTACGTGATCGGTCTCGCCGCGTCGATGGACCAGCGGGGCCGGTGGGCGGTCCTGGTCGGCTCCGCGTCCTCGCTGGGCACGGCGTGCGGGCCGCTCACCGGCAGTCTGCTGTCGGCGCTCGCGGGTTACCCGGCGATGGGCCTGGTCCTGGCGGCCGGCCTGCTGCTGGTCACCGTCCCGATGACGTTCGTCGCCCTGCGCCCGCGCCCCGGCCAGATCGTGGAGACCTCGGCCCTGGACATCCCGGTCGTGGAGATCCCGGTCGTGGAGATCCCGCTCGCCGAGATCCCGGCCCCGGACATCCCGGTCGTGGAGATCCCCGTCGTCGAGATCCCGGTCGTGGAGATCGCCGTGCCGGAGACCACGGCCCCGGAGACCGGCGTCTCGGACGCCAGGTCCGCGCGCCTCACGAGCGGCGAGGTCGCGGACCTGGCGGACCTTCTCGCGGAGAGCCCCTCCGCCGAGGACCCGTTCGCCCGCCGGCCGGCCGGGGTGAGCCCCCTGCCGCCGCTCACGTGAACTCGTACGCCTCCACCTCGGAGATATAACGGGCGCGCCGCTCCTCGTCGTGGTCCAGGAAGGACGCCTCGAACGAGTTGCGGGCCAGTTCCCGGAGCCGTTCGGGGCCGAGCCCGAGGGCCTCGCGGACCGCGCCGAAGGTGTCGCCGGCGTAGCCCCCGAAGTAGGCGGGGTCGTCGGAGTTGACCGTGCAGAGCAGGCCGGCGTCCAGCATGGCGGGCAGCGGGTGGTCCGCGAGGGTGTCCACGGCGCGCAGCCGTACGTTCGACAGCGGGCAGAGCGTCAGCGGCACCCGGTCCCGGACGAGCCGTTCGACCAGCTCGGGGTCCTCCATGCAGCGCAGCCCGTGGTCGACGCGCTCGACGCCGAGGACGTCGAGGGCCTCGGTGATGTACGCCGGCGGCCCCTCCTCACCGGCGTGCGCGACGCGGCGCAGCCCGAGCGCGGCGGCGGCCTCGTACACCTCGCGGAACTTCACGGGCGGGTGGCCGACCTCGGCGGAGTCGAGGCCGATGCCGGCGATCCGGTCCAGATACGGCCTTGCCGCGTCCAGGGTGTCCATGGCGGACTCGGCGGACTCGTCGCGCAGGAAGCACATGATGAGCTGGGTGGAGACGCCGTGGTTCTCCTCGCTGCGTCCGAGCGCCCGCCACAGCCCCTCGACCACCGTCCCCATGGGCACGCCCCGCGCGATGTGCGCCTGCGGGTCGAAGAAGATCTCCGCGTGCCGGACGCCCTGCGCGGCGGCCCGGGCGAGGTAGGCGTCGGCCAGGTCGGCGAAGTCCTGCTCCGTCCGCAGCACGGCCATGAGTTCGTAGTACAGGTTCAGGAACGACTGGAGGTCATCGAAGAGGTACGCCTTGCGCAGGTCCTCGGTGTCCGCGTACGGCAGGGTGACGCCGTTGCGGGCGGCGAGGGCGAAGGCCAGCTCGGGTTCGAGGGTGCCTTCGATGTGGAGGTGCAGTTCAGCCTTGGGGAGGGACATCGAAGCATCGTACGGTCGGATACCGGACAGTCCGAAACCGGGACCTTCCCGGCGCTCCCCGCACGAGGCCCGGCACCTGACGGGTCCGGCACCCGCGCCTCGCCCGTCCGGCACCGGCACCTCGCCCGTCCGGCACCGGCACCTCGCCCATCCGGGACCGGCGCCTGACGGGTCCGGGCCCGGCGCCTCGCCCGTCCGGGACCGGCATCTCGCGCGTCCCGGTCCGTCGGGGCGGCCGGCGAGGGCCGTCCCTTCAACGACGCTTGGGAACCGGCACCCTCACCAGGTCGTGCGCCACGGTCAGTTCGCCGTCGAAGCCGGCCGCGCGAGCCTCCTGTTCGAAGGCGGCGGGGTCGGAGTAGCGCTGGCTGAAGTGGGTGAGCACGAGGTGGCGTACACCCGCCTCCTTGGCGACCCGGCCCGCCTGGCCGGCGGTGAGGTGGCCGTGGTCGGAGGCGAGCCGGTGGTCGCCGTCGAGGAACGTCGACTCGATGACGAGCAGGTCGCAGCCCTCGGCCAGCGCGTCCACGCCCTCGCACAGCCGGGTGTCCATGACGAACGCGAACCGCTGGCCGCGCCGCACCTCGCTGACGTCGTCGAGGGTGACCCTGCGCAGGGTGCCCTCGCGGTGCAGCACTCCGACGTCGGGTCCCTGGATGCCGTGGGCGGCCAGCCGCTCGGGCAGCATGCGCCGCCCGTCGGGTTCGACCAGCCGGTAGCCGAAGGACTCGACGGGGTGGGAGAGCCGGCGGGCCTCCAGCGTGTAAGCGGGGGTCGTGGCGATGACGCCGTCGGCGGAGACCGGCGCCTCGGTGATCGGAACGGTCTCCCGGTAGGCGGTGGAGTGGCGCAGCCGCTCGAAGAAGTGCTGCCCGGACAGCGGGTAATGGGCGGTCACCTCGTGCGGGACGCGGTCCAGGTTGACGCGCTGGATCACGCCGGGCAGGCCGAGCGCGTGGTCGCCGTGGAAGTGGGTGACCAGGAGGCGGTTGAGGTCGTGCGCGGCGATTCCGGCCCGCAGCATCTGACGCTGGGTGCCCTCGCCGGGGTCGAAGAGCAGGCCCTCGCCGTCCCAGCGGAGCAGATAGCCGTTGTGGTTGCGGTGCCGGGTCGGGACCTGGCTCGCGGTCCCGAGGACGACCAGTTCACGTGCGGACAAGGCGGGCTATCCGGGCGGCCACTGGAGTCCGCGGCCGCCCAGCAGGTGGGCGTGCGCGTGGAAGACGGTCTGTCCGGCGCCGCTGCCCGTGTTGAACACGATGCGGTAGCTGTCGAGCTTCTCCTCGGCCGCGATCTCGCCGGCGTCGCGCAGCACGTCCGCGGCGACCGTGGGTTCGGCGGCGGCGAGGGAGGCGGCGTCCGGGTAGTGCAGCTTGGGGATGACCAGGATGTGCGTCGGCGCCTGCGGGCTGATGTCGCGGAACGCCACGGTCGTGTCGGTCTCGCGTACCACCGTCGCCGGGATCTGTCCCGCCACGATCTTGCAGAACAGGCAGTCGTCCTGCGCCTCGCCCACCATGCGTGTGCTCCTCACGCCAGCCGATCATTACCCTGCGCATGCTAGGGCATGTCGTTTGGATCATGTGGCGGGTCGCGGGGCTCGGCCCAACCGACAAGGCGCCGCACTCGGGCGCCACCCGATCCGAACGGCACGCCCTGGCGGCCCGCGCGAGTGGGCGGCTCGCGGCCGCCCACTCCGCCGGTCACAGCGGGGGCAGCGCCGGCGCCGTCTTCGCCGGGTTCTCCTCCAGGGCCGCGAGCGCGATACGGACCGCCTCGTCGAGCTGGGTGTCGCGGCCGGCCGCGTGGTCCTGCGGTGCCTGGACGACCTCGACGTCCGGGTCTACGCCGTGGTTCTCCACGTTCCACTCGTAACCCTCCAGCCAGAAGGCGTACTTGGGCTGGGTGACCAGGGTGCCGTCGACGAGGCGGTAGCGGCTGTCGATGCCGATGACGCCGCCCCAGGTGCGGGTGCCGACCACGGGGCCGATGCCGAGCGCCTTGATCGCCGCGTTGACGATGTCGCCGTCGGAGCCGGAGAACTCGTTGGCGACACAGACGACGGGGCCGCGCGGGGCGTCCTCGGGGTAGCTGTAGGGGCGCAGGCCGCGGGGCAGGTCCCAGCCGACGATCCGGCGGGCGAGTTTCTCCACGACGAGCTGGGAGGTGTGGCCGCCGCGGTTCTCCCGGACGTCCACGACGAGGCCTTCGCGGGCCACCTCGATGCGCAGGTCGCGGTGGAGCTGCGCCCAGCCGGAGCCGACCATGTCGGGGACGTGCAGGTAGCCGAGGCGTCCGCCGGACTTCTCGTGGACGTAGGCGCGCCGGTCGGCGACCCAGGCGTGGTAGCGCAGCGGTTCCTCGTCGGCGAGGGGGACGACGACGGCGTGCCGGGGGTCGCCGCCGCCGGCCGGCGAGACGGTCAGCTCCACGGGTTTGCCGGCGGTGCCGACGAGGAGGGGGCCTGGGCCGGTGACCGGGTCGACGGGCCGGCCGCCGACGGCGACGACGGCGTCCCCGGCGCGCACCGCGACGCCGGGTGCGGCGAGCGGGGCGCGGGCGTCGGGGTCGGAGGTCTCCGAGGGGAGGATCCGGTCGATGCGCCAACTGCCGTCCTCGTGGCGGGAGATGTCCGCGCCGAGGAGTCCCTGTGCGAGGTCGGCGCCGCGGTGGACGCCGTGCGGGGTGACGTAGGCGTGGGAGGTGCCGAGTTCCCCCTGGACCTCCCAGAGCAGGTCCACGAGGTCGTCGTGGGTGGCGACGCGGTCGAGGACGGGCCGGTAGCGGTCGAGGACGGCGTCCCAGTCGACGCCGCCGAGGTCGGGCCGCCAGAAGTTGTCCCGCATGAGGCGGCCGGTCTCGTCGTACATCTGGCGCCACTCGGCGGCCGGGTCGACGGTCTGGCGGACGCGGGAGAGGTCGACGGTGATGTTGCTGTCGCTCTCGTCGTCGTTCGAGGCGCGCCGGTCGCTGGGGACGACCTTGAGCTTTCCGTCGGTCCACAGCAGGACCCGTTTGCCGTCGCCGGTGACGGTGAAGTGGTCGGCGTCGGCGGCGAGGTGTTCGATGCGCTGCTGGGCGAGGTCGTACCGCTCCAGTTCGGTCCTCGGGTCCGGGTCGTCCGGGGTGGCGCGGGAGGCGCCGAGCACGCCCCGGACGGGGTGGCGCAGCCAGAGCACGCCGTCCTTGGCGGCGCGCAGGGTGGAGTAGCGGGCGGCCTCGACGGGGAAGGGGACGATCCGGTCGGCGAGTCCGTCGAGGTCGATCCGGGTGCTGGGGGCGCCCTCGCTGTCGGGGGTCTCGTCCTTGTCGGGTGCCTCGAAGGGGCGGCCGTGCCGCTGCGGTCCGAAGGGGGACGGCGTGGTGGCGGCGAGGGTGATGAGGTAGGGGCGGGAGCCGCCGACGAAGGCCAGGTCGAAGACGTGCTCGTCGTAGACGGGGTCGAAGGCGCGGGCCGACAGGAACGCAAGGTGCTTGCCGTCGAGGGTGAAGGCGGGCGAGTAGTCGCGGAAGCGCAGCGGGGTCGCCTCGGTGACGGACAGGTCGGTGGTGTTGGCGACGCGGAGCTGGCGCAGCGGGCGCGGGCCGGGGTGGGACCAGGCGAGCCAGGCGGAGTCGGGTGAGAAGACCAGGCCGCTCGCCTCGCCGTCCTCGCTGCGGTCGACCTCGCGGACCTCGCCGGTCTCCCGTTCCACGAGCAGGACGCGTCCGTCGTGCGAGGCGACGGCGGCGCGGCTGCCGTCGGGTGAGACGGCGAGGCCGAGGACGCGGCCGAGGGCGCCGGCGGCGAGCCGGCGCGGGGTGGCTCCGGGGGCGACGCCGGTGGCGGGCGCGAACTCCAGGGCGTCGTCGCCCTCGGCGTCCGTCACCCACACGACGTACTCCTCGCCGTCGGCGCGGAAGGCGCGGGGCAGCCGGGCGCGGACGCCGGGTTCGGCGGCGAGCGCGCGGGCCGGTCCTGAGCGGTGGGTGATCCAGTGGACGGCGCCGCGTACGTTGACGGCGCTGCCGCGTCCGGTGTGGTCGGGGGCGGCGGCGGAGAACCAGCGGGCGGCGCTGACGGGGTGCGGCTGCTGGTCGGCGCGCTGGCCGCCGAGGCGGATGTCGAGGCGGCGCGGTTCGGCGCCGTCGAGGTCGTCCAGGAGCCAGAGTTCGCCCGCCGAGGAGTACACGACGCGGGTGCCGTCGGTGGAGGCGTGCCGGGCGTAGAACCCGTCGAGGGGGGTGTGGCGGCGCAGGTCGGTGCCGTCGGCGAGGGAGGAGTACAGGGCGCCGACGCCTTCGTGGTCGGAGAGGAAGGCGATGCGCTCGCCGGCCCAGAAGGGGTACTCGATGTTCCCGTCGAGGTCGTCGTGGAGGCGGACGAAGTCGCCCTCGCCTCCGCGGTCGATCCACAGCTTGCCGGCGGTGCCGCCGCGGTAGCGCTTCCACCAGGCGGCCTCGCGGCCCATCGGGGCGGACAGCAGGACGACGCCGGGCCCGCCGTGGGCGACGTCGCCGACGGGGCCGTAGGGCAGCAGGGTGGCGGGGCCGCCGTCGAGCGGGACGGCGCGGGCCCAGCTCCGGCGCAGGCTGGCCTGGCCCTGGGTGCTGAGGGCGAGGATGTGTCCCTCGGGGGTCCAGCCGCGGACCTGGGTGCGTGAACTGCCCCAGTAGGTCAGGCGTCTGGTGGGTCCGCCGGCCAGGGAGGCGGCGTGGACCTCGGGGGCGCCGTCGCGGGTGGACGTCCAGGCGACGGTGGTGCCGTCCGGGGAGACGCGGGGGTGGTTCACCGGGGCGTTGTCGGCGCTGACGCGCCAGGCCCGGCCGCCGCCGTCCAGGGGGGCGGCCCAGATGTCGTCCTCGGCCGTGAAGACGGCCAACTCGCCGTGCAGGTGCGGAAAGCGGAGATACGCGGGGGGTACGGACTCTGTCACCAGGTCACCCTACGCAGCCGGGGCGCGGCCCGGCAGGGGTTTGCGATCACTTGGCCGGCGGACGGCGGCCGGGTCACTTGCCCTGGGTGGGCCAGCAGGTGGGGTCGCCCTTGCACCACATGGTCTTCGTGACGGTGACCGTGACGGTGGGGGCCGGACCGTTCGGCGGGCGGTAGGTGGCGGGCGGGGTGGGGTTGCCGGCGGTGTCGCAGTTGCCGAGGCCGCTCACGTGGAACTTCTGCCGGCCGCCGACGGTGCCGGTCAGGTCGCCGCGTACACAGGCGCCGTTGACGGCGCGGGTGACCTTGCCCTTGACGACGATGTCCCGTCCGTCGCCGGTCTGGCCCCGGCAGTCGACGGAGGCGACGGTGTTCTCGGTCGGCGCGGGTGACTTGCCGGGGGTGTAGCCCTTGCCGGCGTTGCCGTAGTTGGCGGTGCAGGTGAGCCACCGCACGTCCACGTTCTGCCGTTCGAGCTGTCTGGTCGCCGTCTGGTCGGTGGTGTAGGCCACGGTGGCGGGGCTGAGTCCGCCGCCGGGTTCGCAGGCGGTCGCGCCGAACACGCCGGCCGCGCCCAGTGTGAGGGCGGCCAGTGTCCGCCCGCGTGCCGTCCGGCTCCTGATCCGTCTCAAAGCCCCCATGGACGGCAGCGTGCCACCGCCGGGCGCGGTGCGGTAGACCGCATGCGGCCATGAGCGGGACTTCCACCCGAAGGAGTCGTGGCCGGGGGCAGGTTCAGCCGCGCAGGAGCAGCCACTCCTGGAGTTCCACGAGGTTGCCCTCGGGGTCCTTGAGGTGGGCGACGCGCATCCGGTCGGTCAGGGGGGCGGGTCCGTGCAGCACGGTGGCGCCGCGGGCGGCGAGCTGTTCGCAGTAGGTGTCGAGGTCGTCCACCCGCAGGACGACCAGGGAGCGGTGTCCGGTGACGTCCTCGCGGATCTCGCCCAGGATCTCGGCCATCATCGCCCGGTCCTGGAGGGCGATGCCCGCGGAGCCGGTGACGGGGCTGAACTTCTCGTACGGGCCCTCGGTGGCGCCCGACTGGGGCTTGAGGCCGAGGACTTCGGAGTAGAAGCGGTAGCAGGCGGCGAAGTCGGAGACGAGCAGCCGTACCTGGGCGAGTTCCACGCGGATCTCCCGTGGGTGGCGGGCGGTTGGGTCGGGACCTGCGGGCGGCCGGGCGAGGGCCTGGTGCGGTCGGGTCAGGACCAGCGGCCGGTGCGGGCCAGCAGGAGGGCCGCGGCGACGGTTCCGGCCGTCGACGTACGCAGCACCGTACGCCCGAGGTGGTACGTCCTCGCGCCCGCCTCCGTGAAGAGGGCGACCTCCTCGGGGGAGATGCCGCCCTCGGGGCCGACGACCAGGACGATCTCGCCGGTGGCGGGCAGTTCGGCGGTCGCGAAGGGTTCGGTGCCCAGCTCGGGGTCCTCGTGCAGGACGGCGGCGAGGTCGGCGCCCGCGAGGAGCGCGGCGACCTGCTTGGTGGTCATGGCGTCCGCGACCTCGGGGAAGCGCACCCGGCGGGACTGCTTGCCGGACTCGCGGGCGGTGGCACGCCACTTGGCGAGCGCCTTGAGGCCCCGGTCGCCCTTCCACTGGGTGATGCAGCGGGAGGCGGCCCAGGGGACGATCGCGTCGACGCCGGTCTCCGTCATGGTCTCGACGGCCAGTTCGCCCCGGTCTCCCTTGGGGAGTGCCTGGACGACGGTGATCCGGGGCTGCTCGGCGGGCTCCTCGCTCACCGAGTCCATCCGGACGATCAGCCGGTCCTTGCCCTCGGTGTCGAGGACGACGCAGTCGGCCCAGCGGCCGGCCCCGTCGGTGAGGACGACGTCCTCGCCGGCGCGCAGCCGCTTCACGGAGACGGCGTGCCGCCCCTCGGGCCCGTCGAGGACGTAGCGTCCGCCGCCGCCCGCGTCGAAGTGCTCGACCAGGAACACGGGTGCCGTCATCGGGCCGTGCCCCCGTCCTCGGTGCCGTCGGACGACGACAACGCTGTCCTGGCGGCGGCGAGTTCGGCGGCCAGCACCTCCACGAGCCGCCCGGCGGGCAGGTCGCGGGCCATCCGGTGGCCCTGGCCCGCCCACAGCGCCATGCCCTGCGCGTCGGCGGCCTTCGCGGCGGCCTTGCGCAGCGGTGAGGTCAGGTGGTGGACGTCGGGGTACGCGGCGGGGGCATAGGGGCCGTGCTCGCGCAGGAACCGGTTGACCAGGCCGCGGGCCGGGCGCCCGGAGAAGGCGCGGGTCAGCTCGGTGCGCGCGAACAGCGGGTTGGTGAGCGCTTCCTTGTGGACGGCGTTGGCGCCGGACTCGGGGGTGGCGAGGAAGGCGGTGCCGAGCTGGGCGGCGTCCGCGCCGGCGGCGAGGACGGCGGCGATCTGGCTGCCGCGCATGATGCCTCCGGCGGCGACGACCGGGATGTCCACGCTCTCGCGGACCTGGGCGACCAGGGAGAGCAGTCCGACGCCCGCGCCGTCGGTCTCCGGGTTGTCGCGGTGGGTGCCCTGGTGTCCGCCCGCCTCGACGCCCTGCGCGACGACCGCGGCGGCGCCCGCCCGCTGTACGGCGAGGGCCTCCTCGGCGGTGGTCGCGGTGACCAGGGTGAGGGTGCCCGCGCGGTGCAGGGACTCCAGCACGTCCGGCGCCGGGACGCCGAAGTGGAAGGAGACCACCGGCACCGGGTTGTCGAGGAGGACGGCGAGTTTGGCGTCGTAGCCGTCGTCCCGGCCGCTGTCCGGGTCGCCGAGTTCGGTCTCGTACCAGGCCGCCTCGCCGGCGAGCTGGTTGGCGTAGACCTCGACGGCGGCGGGGTCCGCGTACTCGGGCTGCGGCATGAAGAGGTTGACGCCGAAGGGACGGCCGGTCAGCCCGCGCAGTTGTTTGATCTCCTGGTACATGCCGTCGGCGGTCTTGTACCCGGCGGCGAGGAAGCCGAGCCCGCCGGCCTCGGACACGGCGGCCGCGAGCTGGGGGACGGAGACGCCGCCCGCCATGGGGGCCTGCACGATCGGGTGAGGGAGGAGATCGGTCAGCGCGGAGGACATGACGGCATGTTGTCACGTCCTCCGTACAAGTCCGAATCCGGCCGTCCGCCGGTTCAGGGACCGCGCGGCGGGCCGGCACGGGGTGGCGGGCCACCCCGTGCCGCGCTTGGCTCAGCGGCCGTTGAAGGCGTCCTTCAGCCGGGAGAAGAGGCCCTGCTGACCGGGCTGGAACTGGCCGGTGGGCCGCTCCTCGCCGCGCAACTGGGCCAGCTCGCGCACCAGCCGCTCCTGCTCGGGGTCGAGCTTGGTCGGCGTGGTCACCTCGACGTGCACGATGAGGTCGCCGCGCCCGCCGCCGCGCAGATGCGTGACGCCCCGGCCGTGCAGCGGGATCGACTGGCCGGACTGGGTGCCCGGGCGGATGTCGACCTCCTCCATGCCGTCGAGGGTCTCCAGCGGCACCTTGGTGCCGAGGGCCGCGGCGGTCATCGGGATGGTGACCGTGCAGTGCAGGTCGTCGCCGCGGCGCTGGAAGGTGGAGTGCGGCAGCTCGTGGATCTCGACGTACAGGTCGCCGGCGGGGCCGCCGCCGGGGCCGACCTCGCCCTCGCCCGCGAGCTGGATGCGCGTGCCGTTGTCCACACCGGCCGGGATCTTGACCGTGAGGGTGCGGCGGGAGCGGACCCGGCCGTCGCCCGCGCACTCGGGGCACGGGGTGGGGACGACGGTGCCGAAGCCCTGGCACTGCGGGCAGGGCCGCGAGGTCATGACCTGGCCGAGGAAGGACCGCGTCACCTGGGACACCTCGCCGCGGCCGCGGCACATGTCACAGGTCTGCGCTGAGGTGCCGGGGGCGGCGCCCTCGCCGTTGCAGGTGGCGCAGACGACGGCCGTGTCGACCTGGATGTCCTTCGTGGTGCCGAAGGCCGCCTCGTCCAGCTCGATCTCCAGCCGGATCATGGCGTCCTGGCCGCGGCGGGTGCGCGAGCGCGGTCCGCGCTGCGACGCCGTGCCGAAGAACGCGTCCATGATGTCCGAGAAGTTCCCGAAGCCGCCCGCGCCGAAGCCGCCGGCCCCTCCGCCGCCCTGCTGGGACAGCGGGTCGCCGCCGAGGTCGTAGACCTGCTTCTTCTGCGGGTCCGACAGCACCTCGTAGGCGGCGTTGATCTCCTTGAAGCGCTCCTGCGTCTTCGGATCGGGATTGACGTCCGGGTGCAGCTCGCGCGCGAGCCTCCGGAACGCCTTCTTGATCTCGTCCTGGGACGCGTCGCGGCGCACGCCGAGTACGGCGTAGTAGTCCGTGGCCACTTACGACTCCGCCAGGATCTGTCCGACGTACCGTGCCACCGCTCGTACCGCTCCCATCGTTCCCGGGTAATCCATGCGGGTCGGGCCGACCACGCCGAGTTTGGCTACTGCCTCGCCGCCCGAACCGTAACCGACGGAGACCACGGACGTGGAGTTGAGTCCCTCATACGCGTTCTCGTGACCGATTCGCACGGTCATGCTCGAATCCCCGGCCTCCCCGAGCAGCTTGAGGAGCACGACCTGCTCCTCCAGCGCTTCGAGCACCGGCCGGATGGTGAGAGGGAAGTCATGTCCGAAACGGGTGAGATTGGCGGTCCCGCCGATCATCAGCCGCTCCTCGGTCTCCTCGACAAGCGTCTCCAGCAGGGTGGAGAGCACGGTCGAGACCGTACCCCGGTCCTCCGCCTCGAAGGCGTCCGGGAGGTCCTGCACGAGCTGCGGGACGTCCGCGAAGGGGCGGCCCGCGACCCGGCTGTTGAGCCGGGCCCGCAGATCGGCGAGCGATGCCTCACCGAACGGCGCGGGGCAGTTGATCATGCGTTGCTCGACCCGGCCGGTGTCCGTGATCAGCACGAGCATCACGCGCGCGGGGGCGAGTGACAGCAGCTCCACATGCCGCACGGTCGAGCGGGTCAGCGAGGGGTACTGCACGACGGCGACCTGCCGGGTGAGCTGCGCGAGCAGCCGCACGGTCCGGCCCACGACGTCGTCCAGGTCGACGGCGCCGTCCAGGAAGTTCTGGATGGCGCGGCGCTCGGGCGCGGTCATCGGCTTGACGCCCGCGAGCTTGTCGACGAAGAGCCGGTATCCCTTGTCGGTCGGGATGCGCCCGGCGCTGGTGTGCGGCTGGGCGATGTAGCCCTCGTCCTCCAGGACCGCCATGTCGTTGCGGACGGTCGCCGGCGAGACGCCGAGCCGGTGCCGCTCGGTGAGCGCCTTGGAGCCGACCGGCTCCTCGGTGCCCACGTAGTCCTGGACGATGGCACGGAGCACCTCAAGCCTGCGTTCACTGAGCATCGCGCACACCTCCAGAAGTCGGCTCCGTGGTCTTCGTGGCCTTCGTGGCTTTTCGCCTGGCACTCAACGCGCCCGAGTGCCAGCGTTCCCCGGGTCAGTGTACGGCGGTGAGGCACGGCCCCGGCAAGGGCGGGGCCCGCGATGTCGTGTGCGACACGCGGTGACGGTTAGCGTCGCCGTATGAGGGTGACTTGGGAAGAGCCGGGGTGGGAGCGGGTCGCGCCCGGGATCGGCCGGCGGCGGCTGCCGGGCTGGGACTGCACCGTCGGGCTGGTCGTCGGCGCGAGCGCGGCGCTGCTGGTCGACGCGGGCTCGCACCTGGCGGAGGGGGCGGCGCTGCGTGCCGGGGCGGGGCGGCTGCTCGGGCCGGGACGGCGGGTGACGCACCTCGCACTCACCCACCCGCATTTCGACCATGTCTTCGGCGCCGCCGCGTTCGCGGGGGCGGAGGTGTTCGGCGCGGCCGGGCTGGACGCGGCGCTCGCGGACGGGCGCGAGGAGCTGCGCGCGGACGCGGTGCGCAACGGTCTCGGCGCGGACGCGGCGGCCGAGGCGGCGGACCGGCTCGTGCGGCCCGGGCACCTCGTGCCGCCCGGGGGCGAGGTGGGCCTCGACCTGGGCGGCGGGGTGCGCGCGGTGCTGGCGAACGTGGGGCCCGGCCACACGGCCCACGATCTGGCGGTGCTGGTCCCGGGCGCGCCCGGGTCCGAGGGGGCAGAGGGGCCCGCGACGGTGTTCTGCGGCGATCTGGTGGAGGAGTCGGGCGAGCCCCAGGCGGGCCCCGACGCCGTGCCGTCCCGCTGGCCGGCCGCCCTCGACCGGCTGCTGGCGCTCGGCGGGCAGGACGCTGTGTACGTGCCCGGCCACGGAGCGCTGGTGGACGCGGCGTTCGTCCGGTCGCAGCGGGACGCGCTGGCCGCGCGTTTCGGCGTGTCGCGGTGAGCCCCGGCGGGCTTCTCCTATCGTCATGCGAATGCGCCAGTACTCTCCGGATCTGACCCCGCCGTGGAAGAAGCCCAAGCCCGTGCCCGAGGTCCCGGCGGACCCCGGTCTGGTGGTCGAGGAGCCAGGGACGGGTTTCTGCGGCGCGGTGATCGGCTGCGAGGCGGGCACGGTCACCCTGGAGGACCGCTTCGGCAAGCACCGGGTGTTCCCGATGGAGCCGCGCGGCTTCCTGCTGGAGGGCAGGGTGGTGACCCTGGTCCGCCCGACGGCGGCGGCGCCGGTACGTCCGAGCCGTACCGCGTCCGGCTCGGTGGCGGTGCCCGGCGCGCGTGCCCGGGTCGCGCGGGCCGGCCGTATCTATGTGGAGGGCCGGCACGACGCCGAGCTGGTCGAGCGGGTCTGGGGTGACGACCTGCGCGTCGAGGGGGTCGTCGTGGAGTACCTGGAGGGCGTGGACGACCTGCCCGCCATCGTCGAGGAGTTCGCGCCGGGCCCGGACGCCCGGCTCGGTGTGCTCGTCGACCACCTGGTGCCGGGCTCGAAGGAGTCCCGGATCGCGGCGGCGGTGACGAGCGAACACGCCCTGGTGCTCGGCCATCCCTACATCGACATCTGGGAGGCCGTGAAGCCGTCCTCGGTGGGCATCCCCGGCTGGCCCCGGGTCCCGCGCGGCCAGGACTGGAAGACGGGCGTGTGCCGGGCGCTGGGCTGGCCGGACAACACCGGCGCCGCCTGGCAGCACATCCTGTCCCGCGTCCGCTCCTACAAGGACCTTCAGCCCGAACTCCTGGGCCGGGTCGAGGAACTGATCGATTTCGTGACCGCCCCGGAGTAGCCCGGCCGGCCGGTCGGCCGGTCGGCCGGGGCCGGGCGCGGGGGTCAGTCGACCAGGTCCCGGACGACCGCGTCCGCGAGGAGCCGCCCGCGCAGGGTCAGGACGGCTCTTCCCTCGGCGTACGGCTCCGGGGCGAGGAGGCCGTCGGACAGGGCGCGGCGGGAAGCGGCGAGGCCGTCGGGGCGGAGCAGGGAGAGCGGGCAGCCCTCGCGCAGCCGCAGTTCGAGCAGGACGCGCTCGACGCGGCGGTCCTCGTCGGAGAGCAGTTCACGTCCGGCGCCCGGGGTGCGGCCGGAGGCCAGCGCCGCCGCGTACGCCCCGGGGTGCTTCACGTTCCACCAGCGCACCCCGCCGACGTGACTGTGGGCGCCGGGTCCGGCGCCCCACCAGTCGGCGCCGCGCCAGTACAGCTCGTTGTGCAGACAGCGGGCCGCCTCGGAGGTGGCCCAGTTCGACACCTCGTACCAGTCGAAGCCCGCCTTGGCCATCACCTCGTCGGCGATCAGGTAGCGGTCGGCGTGCACGTCGTCGTCGGTCATCGGGACCTCGCCGCGGCGGATCCGGCGGGCGAGCTGGGTCCCCTCCTCGACGATGAGCGCGTAGGCGGAGACATGGTCGGGGCCGGCGCCTAGGGCGGCTTCCAGGGAGGCCCGCCAGTCGTCGTCCGACTCCCCCGGGGTGCCGTAGATCAGGTCGAGGTTCACATGCTCGAAGCCGGCGGCGCGGGCCTCGGCGACACAGGCCTCGGGGCGGCCGGGGGTGTGCGTGCGGTCCAGCACCTTCAGCACGTGCTGCCGGGCGCTCTGCATGCCGAAGGAGACACGGTTGAAGCCGCCGGCGCGGAGCGTCGCGAGGTAGCCGGGGTCCACCGACTCCGGGTTCGCCTCCGTGGTGATCTCCGCGTCGTCCGCGAGCCCGAACTCGTCACGGACCGCTCCCAGCATCCGTACGAGATCGTCGGCGGCCAGCAGCGTGGGGGTGCCGCCGCCGACGAAGACCGTGCGGACGGGGCGCGGGTCGTCGCCGAGGACCTTGCGGGCGAGGCGGATCTCGTCGATCAGGGTGTCCGCGTAGTTGTCCCGGGAGGCGAGCACGCCGCCGGTGCCGCGCAGCTCGGTCGCCGTGTAGGTGTTGAAGTCGCAGTAGCCGCAGCGGGTCGCGCAGTACGGGACGTGCAGATAGAACCCGAGGGGGCGCTCGGCGGACCCGGCCAGGGCGTGCGCGGGCAGCGCCCCGTCGTCGGGGACGGGCTCGCCGTCGGGGAGTGCGGAAGGCATGCGTTCCATTGTCCAGCACCGGCGGAGTCCGCGTTCCCGGCCTGTGGACAACCGGGTTTCTTCGGGCCGTCGGGGTCCCGCGCGCCGTCGGGGTCCCGCGGGCCGTCGGGGTCCCGCGGGCCGTCGGGGTCCCGCGGGCCGTCGGGTTCCTGTGGACAACCGGGTGGCGTCCGCCGGAGGGCGGCGCGGTTGGCGCCGGGGGGCGGCTACTCGGCCTGGAGCACCAGCAGCGCCATGTCGTCCTCCGGCGGCCGGGCCCCGAACTCGTGGACGAGTCTGCGGATGCGTTCCGCGACCAGCTCGGCGTTCAGCCCCGTACAGCCGGCGAGGGCCTGGGCGAGACCGTCCTCGTCGTCGAACTGCCGGCTCCCGTCGCGCCGCTCCGTCACCCCGTCCGTGACGCACAGCAGGGTGTCGCCGGGGTGCAGGTCGAAGGACTCGGAGGTGTAGCCGGGGTCCTCGAAGACCCCGAGCAGGGTCTGCGGCCGGGCCGTCTCCCGTACCGCGCCGTCGGGGGCCAGCAGCAGCGGCAGCGGGTGCCCGGCCGAGGCGAGGGTGCAGCGGACGCCGCCCTCGAACGGCACCAGCTCGCCGTACAGCATGGAGAGGAAGCGGTTCTGCGGGCCGAGGTCGGTGCCGAGGCCGGGCCCGCCGGCCGCCACGAGGGCGCGGGCCGCCGCGTCGGCGGCCTCGGTGGCGTCGTCGAGGAGGAGCTGGTTGAGCCGGTCGAGGACGTCCGCGACGTCGTAGCCCTCGCGGGCGAGCAGCCGCAGCCAGGGCCGCGCGAGGCCGATCACGACGGCCGCCTCGGGCCCCTTGCCCTGGACGTCGCCGACGGCGAAGCACCAGCGGCCGTCCCCGGCCGGGAACACGTCGTAGAAGTCGCCGCTGGGGCCGCCTTTGTCGAGCGGCTCGTAGACGAGGGCGCTGCGCACCCCGGGGATCTCCGCGACGGCGCCGGGCAGCAGCCCGCGTTGCAGGATCCGGCTGATGGTGGCCTGCCGGGCGTACTGGCGGGCCGCGCCGATGGCGAGGGCGATCCGGCGGCTGAGGTCCTCGACCAGCCCGGTCACCTCGTCGGCGAAACCGGCGGGTCCGGCGCGCCCGATGACGAGCGTGCCGAGCGGCCGGCCGCCCGCGATCAGCCGGTACGCCAGTGCCGCGCCGCTCGCCCCGCGCGCGCCCAGCGCCCGGCCGGGCCAGGGCACGGGGACGGCGCGGGACCGGACGGCGTCCGGCAGCCGCGGCGGGTCGTTCTCCAGGGCGGCGCGCAGGTCCTCCACCAGGTGCTCGTTGCCGTGCCAGACGCGGGCCAGCCGGGGCCCGAGGGCGAGGCCGAGGCCGCCCGCCCGGTCGGTGGCCTCGTCCTCCAGCCAGACCGCGCACCAGTCGGCGAGCCGCGGCACGAGGAGTTGTCCGGCGAGCGCGGCGACCAGGTCCTCGTCGAGCTGACCGGCCAGCAGGTCGGAGGCCTCGGCGAGGAAGGACAGGGCCCCGCGGTTGAGCCAGTCCCGCCCCTCGGAGGCGTTCCGCGCACCTCCGGAGGGCACGCTTGGGGAGGGCGGCACGCTTCCGGAGGGCGCGCTTGCGTGGGTGGCGGTCGTACGGGGGCCGTGACTGTCGTTTCCGTCGTCAGCGCCGTCGCTCTGGTCACCGTCGCCGGTGTCGGAGCCGTACGGCCAGGAGGTGCCGCCCGCGTGGCCGGAACCGCCGGGGACGGCGAACGCGGGCCCGCCGGGCACGGCGAAGGCGGACCCGCCCGGGAGCGGCCCGTCCGGCGCATCCGGGACGCCCGAGGCACCGGGCACGCCCGCGACCGGGTCGTCGCCGTCCGCGAGACGGGTGCCCGGCATGACGCCGGGCAGGGCGTCGGCGCCCCCGTCGACCAGCAGCCGCGCCCAGACCGTCTTGACGCCCGGCCGGTAGGTGATCCCCCAGGCCTCGGAGAAAGCGGAGACGAGACGCAGGCCCCGCCCGTACTCCGGTGTCCCGTACGGGCGTTCGGGGCTGTCGTCGCGTATCCCGCGAGCCGGATGGTGGTCGGTCACCTCGACCACCAGCGGGCCCGGCGGTCCGTCGGGGGCGTTCTCCAGCCGGCACAGCAGCTCGATGTCGGTGCCGGCGTGCACGACGGCGTTGGTGACGAGTTCGCTCACCACGAGCGCGGCGTCGTCGGTGAGCCGCTGGTCGATGATCTCGGCGCCGGGCAGCGCCAGTTCGGACCAGCTCGCCAAGGTGTCGCGGAGATAGCGGCGGGCGGCGGCGGGAGCCGGCGGAGTGCCCGGCAGCGTCGTACGGGCCACGGCGTCCTGGCCGGCGCGGTGGTGCGCGGGCGCACCGGGGGCGCACGCCATGGACTCGCGTTGCGTCGGAATGGCCCCCACGGTGCGGCTCCCTGAACAGTTCGGACGAATACACCTCAGCCGATGCGGACAGGGTGACAGACTGACCGCGCCCATAAGCGCCGAGTCACCGAAGTGGGCCGCCATGAGTGAGAACAGTGGTATGCATGTGCTCGAAGCCGGACAGATCCGAGCAGCGGACCCGGCTCCGCTGCCCGCCGCGCG
This sequence comes from Streptomyces sp. NPDC007084, assembly GCF_040703595.1. Taxonomy (NCBI): domain Bacteria; kingdom Bacillati; phylum Actinomycetota; class Actinomycetes; order Kitasatosporales; family Streptomycetaceae; genus Streptomyces; species Streptomyces sp. NPDC007084. The sequence continues at coordinate 41,381 of NZ_JBEYFY010000034.1, read as the reverse complement.
GACGCCGGGCGGGACGGTGACGTCCGCCGGTGCCGGTGGTGAGCCCCGGACATGAGTGAGGCGACGAACCGCGAGCGCGCGAGCATCCTCCTGGTGGACGACATGGAGGACAATCTGCTCGCGCTGGAAGCCGTGCTCGGTTCCCTCAACGAGCCGCTCGTGCGGGCGCGTTCGGGCGAGGAGGCGATGCGGGCGCTGCTGCGGCAGCGGTTCGCCGTGGTGCTGCTCGACATCGGGATGCCGGGCATGGACGGCTTCGAGACGGCCGCGCACATCAAGCGGCTCGACCAGACCAAGGACGTCCCCATCATCTTCCTGACCGGCGCGGACTCCGACGAGGGCTACGCCTTCCGCGGCTACGCGACCGGCGCCGCCGACTATCTGACGAAACCGTTCGACCCGTGGGTGCTGCGCGCCAAGGTCACCGTGTTCCTCGAACTGCACCGCAAGAACCGGCAGTTGGAGCGGCTGCTCGCGCGCGAGGAGGAACGGTTCGACGAACTCGCCGACCAGCTGCGCGCCATCGAGACCGGCATCACCTCCGGAGACCTCCGGGACGCCCCCGAACTCCGGGAACAGCTAAGCCAGTTGGAGACCCTGCTGCGGGACATGCGCGGGGACCGGGGCGCCTGACACCGGGAAGACGCGCGACACCCGCAAGGGCGGCCCACGACGGGGCGCTCACCCAAGTACGCGCACATGCCCACACGCCGCCGCCCCCGGCGGACCGAGGGCGGCGGCATACAGGCGGAGACGGAGACGGAGACGGGGGCGGGGGCGGGGACGGCTCCGGAGAAGCGACCCGGTGCGACCAGTCCGGGGTACTTACGCCTCGCGGGTGCCCGCATACATGTCGTCGATCAGGTGGCGGTACTCCCGCTCCACGACCGGCCGCTTGAGCTTGAGGCTCGGGGTGATCTCGCCGTGCTCGACGTCGAGGTCGCGGGGCAGCAGACGGAACTTCTTGATGGTCTGCCAGCGCTGGAGCCCCTCGTTCAGCTCCTTCACATAGCCCTCGACCATGGCGACCGTCGCGGGCGCGGCGACGACCTCGGCGTACGACCTGCCCTCCAGGCCGTTGTCCTTCGCCCACTCCAGGATCGACGGCTCGTCGAGCGCGATCAGGGCGGTGCAGAAGTTCCGGTCGGCGCCGTGCACGAGGATGTTGGAGACGTAGGGGCAGACCGCCTTGAACTGGCCCTCGACCTCGGCGGGCGCGATGTACTTGCCGCCCGAGGTCTTGATGAGGTCCTTCTTGCGGTCGGTGATCCGCAGATAGCCGTCCGGGGACAGCTCGCCGATGTCACCGGTGTGGAACCAGCCGTCGGCCTCCAGCACCTCGGCGGTCGTCTCGGGCAGCCCGTGGTAGCCCTCCATGATGCCGGGGCCGCGCAGCAGGATCTCGCCGTCGTCCGCGATGCGCACCTCGGTGCCGGGCAGCGGCTTGCCGACGGTGCCGGTGCGGTAGGCCTCGCCCGGGTTCACGAAGGAAGCGGCGGAGGACTCGGTGAGCCCGTAGCCCTCCAGGATGTGGATGCCGGCTCCGGCGAAGAAGTAGCCGATCTCGGGGGCGAGGGCGGCGGAGCCGGAGATGCAGGCGCGCAGGTTGCCGCCGAAGGCCTCGCGGATCTTGGCGAAGACGAGCGTGTCGGCGACCTTGTGCTTGGCGCCGAGCGCGAAGGGCACGGAGGCGGAGCCGGTGCGGCGGAAGTTGTCCTGGCTGACCTTCGCGTACTCGCGGGAGACCTCGGCGGCCCACTGGAAGATCTTGTACTTGGCGCCGCCGCCGGCCCGCGCCTTGGCCGCGACCCCGTTGTAGACCTTCTCGAAGATGCGCGGGACGGCCGCCATGTACGTCGGCTGCACGACCGGCAGGTTCTCGATGATCTTGTCGACGCGGCCGTCGACGGCGGTGACGTGCCCGACCTCGATCTGGCCGGAGGTGAGGACCTTGCCGAAGACGTGCGCGAGCGGCAGCCACAGGTACTGGACGTCGTCCTGGCCGACCAGTCCGGTCGCGGCGATCGCCTTGGCCATGTACGACCAGTTGTCGTGCGGCAGGCGGACGCCCTTGGGGCGGCCGGTGGTGCCGGAGGTGTAGATGAGCGTGGCGAGCTGGTCCGCGGTGATCGCGCCGACCCGCTCCTTGATCAGCTCGGGGTGCGTCTCCAGGTAGGCCGCGCCACGCCGCTCCAGCTCGGCGAGCGTGATGACCCAGTCGTCGCTCTCCACGCCCTCGGCATCGATGACCACGACATGGGACAGCTCGGGGAGGTCGGCCCGGCTGTCCCGGGCCTTGGCGAGCTGCGCCGCGTCCTCGGCGACGAGCACCTTGCTCTCGGAGTCGGAGAGGATGAACGCCGACTCCTCGGCGTTGGTCTGCGGGTAGACCGTCGTGGTGGCGGCGCCGGCGCACAGGATGCCGAGGTCGACGAGGATCCACTCGACGCGGGTGGAGGAGGCGAGCGCGACGCGCTGCTCGGGCCGCACGCCGAGTTCGATGAGACCGGCGGCGATGGCGAAGACCCGCTCGGCGGCCTGGCCCCAGCTCAGCGACTTCCAGTCGTCGGGTCCCTCGCCCTCGGCCGGTACCGGGTAGCGGTAGGCCTCGGCGTCCGGTGTCGCCGCCACGCGCTCCAGGAAGAGGGCCGCGACGGACGGCGGACGGTTCTCGATCAGGGTCTGTGTGTCGCTCACGACATCCTCCGGGCCCGCGGCGTTGCGGCTGGCTCAATTGCGGCTGTTGTTTAACTCGCGAGTAACTACCGAGCAGGGATCAGAGTAGAACGCGCCCGGCCGGTGCGTAAGAGGCGGTGGCCCCCCACTTCCACCAGGACACATCCAGCAGACAAGCACAGGGCCCGCCGCACCGAAGCGCGACGGGCCCTGAAATCCGGCATCCGGGGTGACTACTTCTTGCCCTTGGCGGAGCCGCCGCCGTCGTCGCTGGACAGCACGGCGATGAAGGCCTCTTGCGGAACCTCCACAGAGCCCACCATCTTCATCCGCTTCTTGCCTTCCTTCTGCTTCTCCAGCAGCTTCCGCTTACGGGAGATGTCACCGCCGTAGCACTTGGCGAGGACGTCCTTGCGGATGGCGCGGATGGTCTCGCGGGCGATGACCCGGGAGCCGATGGCCGCCTGGATGGGCACCTCGAAGGCCTGCCGGGGGATCAGCTCGCGCAGCTTGGCGACCAGCCGGACACCGTAGGCGTACGCCTGGTCCTTGTGCGTGATCGCCGAGAAGGCGTCGACCTTGTCGCCGTGCAGCAGGATGTCGACCTTGACCAGGCTGGAGGTCTGCTCGCCGGTGGGCTCGTAGTCCAGCGAGGCGTAGCCGCGGGTCTTGGACTTGAGCTGGTCGAAGAAGTCGAAGACGATCTCGGCGAGCGGCAGGGTGTAGCGGATCTCGACGCGGTCCTCGGAGAGGTAGTCCATGCCGAGCAGGGTGCCGCGCCGGGTCTGGCACAGCTCCATGATCGAGCCGATGAACTCCGAGGGCGCGAGGATGGTCGCGCGCACGACGGGCTCGTAGACCTTGTCGATCTTGCCCTCGGGGAACTCGCTCGGGTTGGTGACGATGTGCTCGCTGCGGTCCTCCATCTCGACGCGGTAGACCACGTTCGGGGCGGTGGCGATCAGGTCGAGGCCGAACTCGCGCTCCAGCCGCTCGCGGATCACGTCGAGGTGCAGCAGGCCGAGGAAGCCGACGCGGAAGCCGAAGCCGAGCGCCGCCGAGGTCTCCGGCTCGTAGACCAGCGCCGCGTCGTTGAGCTGGAGCTTGTCCAGCGCGTCGCGCAGCTCGGGGTAGTCGGAGCCGTCCAGCGGATACAGGCCCGAGAAGACCATCGGCTTGGGGTCCTTGTACCCGCCGAGGGCCTCGGTCGCGCCCTTGTTCAGGGTGGTGATGGTGTCACCGACCTTGGACTGGCGGACGTCCTTCACGCCGGTGATCAGATAGCCGACCTCGCCGACGCCGAGCCCGTCGGCGGGCAGCATCTCCGGGGAGTTGGTACCGATCTCCAGCAGCTCGTGGGTGGCGCCCGTGGACATCATCCGGATGCGCTCACGCTTGTTGAGCTGCCCGTCGATGACACGCACGTACGTCACGACGCCACGGTACGAGTCGTACACCGAGTCGAAGATCATCGCGCGGGCCGGGGCGTCCTGGACGCCGACCGGGGCGGGGATCTCGGCGACGACCTTGTCGAGCAGCGCCTCGACACCCAGGCCCGTCTTGGCGGAGACCTTGAGGACGTCCTCGGGGTCGCAGCCGATGAGGTTGGCCAGCTCCTCGGAGAACTTCTCCGGCTGGGCGGCCGGCAGGTCGATCTTGTTCAGTACGGGGATGATCTTGAGGTCGTTCTCCATCGCCAGGTAGAGGTTGGCGAGGGTCTGGGCCTCGATCCCCTGGGCGGCGTCGACGAGCAGGACCGTGCCCTCGCAGGCCGCCAGGGACCGCGACACCTCGTAGGTGAAGTCGACGTGTCCGGGGGTGTCGATCATGTTGAGGATGTGGGTGCGGCCCGGATCCTCGGACGGGGCCCAGGGCAGCCGGACCGCCTGGGACTTGATCGTGATCCCACGCTCGCGCTCGATGTCCATGCGGTCGAGGTACTGAGCGCGCATCTGCCGCTGCTCGACCACCCCGGTGAGCTGGAGCATCCGGTCGGCGAGAGTGGACTTGCCGTGGTCGATGTGCGCGATGATGCAGAAATTGCGGATCAGAGCCGGGTCGGTACGGCTCGGCTCGGGCGCGGTGTTAGGGGTCGCGGGCACGCAGGGTCCTGTCTCTTGAGGCGCCTGTCGCCTCGGGTCGGATCGATACGTAGGCTCCATGGTCCCACGCGCGGCGGACTGCGACCGGATTGGGCCGGTCGCAGGGGGGCTGGTAGCCTGGGTGGCTGTGTCTCGTGCCCTCTCAGCGGGAGACGCACCCAAGAAAATCAAACGGCGGGTGAGACGTGCTGTCTCGCCTGCCTGAACCTGTAGAGGCTCATTCGTGGCGAACATCAAGTCCCAGATCAAGCGGATCAAGACCAACGAGAAGGCCCGGCTGCGCAACAAGGCCGTCAAGTCTTCCCTGAAGACCGCGATCCGCAAGGCCCGCGAGGCTTCGGCCGCGGGTGACGTCGAGAAGGCCACCGAGTACACGCGCGCCGCGTCGCGCCAGCTCGACAAGGCCGTCTCGAAGGGCGTCATCCACAAGAACCAGGCCGCCAACAAGAAGTCGGCGCTTGCTTCGAAGGTCGCCGCCCTCAAGGGCTGAGTCGGCTGGGCCCCTCGGGCTCACCCTCTGACTTACTTGACGTGACCGTCGGCCGGACCCGAGCGGGCCCTCTCTCTCCGCTCCCGACCGACACCCCCGGACCCGCGCACGATCTGCGTTCGCCACGCGGGCGTGGGTCCACCCAGCACCAACCGAAGGCCCCGCTTGCTCCCCTGTCGGGAGACGAGCGGGGCCTTCGGCATGTACCGGCGTGTACCGGCGTGGGGGCCGGCCCTGGGTGGGGTGGGCCTGGGTGGGGGCTCTGGGTGGGGGTGGGGCCCTGGGTGGGGGTGGGACCCGGCTGGGGGCCCTGGGTGGAGGGCTGCCGGCCCTGGCTGGAGCCGGGGCCGGTGGTGAGCTGGCCGGGACCGGGAGTTTGCTGGCCGGGGCCGGGGGTGCGCTGGCCGGGACCGGGAGTTTGCTGGCCGGGGCCGGGGGTGCGCTGGCCGGGACCGAGGGTGTGCTAGCCGGACCGGGGGTGTGCTGGCCGGACCGGGGGTGTGTGCGTGCCGGCCGCGGCCAGGGCGGGCCGCGTCTCTAGCCGCGGCCGGAGCGGGCCGCGCGGGCGATGGTCACGACCGCCTTCTCCAACGCGTACTCCGGATCGTCGCCGCCGCCCTTGACGCCGGCGTCCGCCTCCGCGACGGCCCGCAGGGCCACGGAGACCCCGTCCGGTGTCCACCCGCGCATCTGCTGGCGCACACGGTCGATCTTCCAGGGCGGCATCCCCAGCTCACGGGCCAGGTCGGCGGGCCGGCCGCCGCGCGCCGAGGACAGCTTGCCGATCGCCCGGACGCCCTGCGCGAGCGCGCTGGTGATCAGGACGGGAGCCACCCCGGTCGACAGCGACCAGCGCAACGCCTCCAGCGCCTCCGCGGCCCGCCCCTCCACGGCCCGGTCGGCCACGGTGAAGCTGGAGGCCTCGGCGCGCCCGGTGTAGTAGCGGCCGACGATCGCCTCGTCGATGGTCCCCTCGACGTCCGCGGTGAGCTGCGCCACCGCCGACGCCAGCTCCCGCAGGTCGCTCCCGATGGAGTCCACCAGCGCCTGGCAGGCCTCCGGCGTGGCCGAACGCCCCACCGTCCGGAACTCTCCCCGCACGAACCCCAGCCGGTCCGCCGGCTTCGTCATCTTGGGGCACGCGACCTCCCGCGCCCCCGCCTTGCGCGCGGCGTCGAGCAGCCCCTTGCCCTTGGCGCCGCCCGCGTGCAGCAGCACGAGGGTGATCTCCTCGGCGGGCGCGTCGAGATACTTCTTGACGTCCTTGATCGTGTCCGCCGAGAGGTCCTGCGCGTTGCGTACGATCACGACCTTGCGCTCGGCGAAGAGCGACGGGCTCGTCAGCTCGTCCAGCGTGCCGGGCTGCAACTGGTCCGAGGCGAGGTCGCGCACGTCCGTGTCGGCGTCGGCGGCCCGAGCCGCGGCCACCACCTCGTGCACGGCACGGTCGAGCAGGAGATCCTCCTGGCCCACGGCGAGCGTGAGGGGGGCGAGGAAGTCGTCTTGAGCGGTCTTCTTGGCCATCCCCGAAAGCATCCCACGCCCTACTGACAACGCCCGCCCACCCGGGGTCGGTATCGGCGGCCAGCCCGGGGTCAGGGCTCCTCGCGCCAGCCGTCCCACTCCGCCGCGAACTCGTCCAGTTCCTTCGGGTCGAGGCGTTCGCCGGTGTCGGTCAGGACGACCAGCCACTGGGCGTCCTCGGCATCGTCCTCGCCGGCCAGCGCGTCCCGGACGAGCTGCGGCTCCTCGTGCAGCCCGAACCTGTCCCCGACGGCCTCCGCCACCTCTTCCGCGGCGTCACGGTCGGGCAGCACCAGCACATGTCTCACGTCACTCACGCGGCCATTTTGCGGTACGCCGCCGGGAGCCGTTCCCCAGGGCCACCTTCCGCGTGGGCCGACCCCCGGCCGACGGCCCCGTACCCGGCCCAGCCCGCCCCGCCCCGCCCCGCCCCGGAGGAGACGTCACCCCGCCGCCCTCACCTCGGGCACCCGGTCCAGCTCGATCCCGAAGCGCTCCCGGTACACCGCGAGCACCTCCTCGTCCGTGGCGACCTCCACCACGTCCTTCGTCCCGTCGGGGTCCGTCACCGTGAACTTCCTGCCGCTGAGCGTGATCCGGCCCCCGTCCTTGGTGACCCGCGAGCAGACCAGCGACCGGGCGAAGTGCGAGAGCGGCGACGTGCTGTGCCACCAGGCCCCGACCACGAAGTCCCCGAGGACGCGCGGCCGTTCCTCCAGCCGGTACTGGCGTTTGCCGCCCAGGAGGACGTCCAGGTCCTCGCTCTCCCGGCCGCCGCCGGCACCCCGGACGCCCGCCGCGTCGGGCCCGGACTCGACGACCCGGAACACCCCGCCGGGGTCGCGCTGTTCGCCCCGCTCGCCGAAGGCCAGCGGATAGTGGCTGTGCGCCCCGAACCCGACGTCGGTGAGCCAGTCGCCCCCGTCCACCGTCCGCACCCGCAGCGCGAGATGGTCGTACGGAATCCCGAGCTTCCCGTCCTCCCCGTACACCCGCGCCGCGAGCAGCGTCACGTCGAAGCCGAGCGAGCCCAGCAACGCCCCGAACGCGCCGTTCAGTTCGTAGCAGAAGCCCCCTCTGCGGGCGCCCACCAGTTTGTCGAGCAGCCTCTTCTCGTCCAGCACGATCTCCTCGCCGAGGTGGATCGACAGGTTCTCGAACGGCACCGTCCTCAGATGACGCGACTGAAGCTCGCGCAGCACGTCGGACGTGGGCCACGCGGGGTGCTGGGCCCCGATACGGCGGAGGTAGGCGTCGGCCTGTGCGGAATTCATGCCCTCAGTGTCCCGCCCCACTCCCCCCGACGCCCGCACCCACGACAAGGAGCACCCGCCTTCGCCGCCCGACAGCCAAGTGCTGGGCCTACGGGAAGGGTTGGAGCGGCCCTCATGGAGATCGGGGCTCTTCCGTACGTTCAGCCTACGGGTCACCAGGAGGCCGGGCCCTCATCCCGTGCAAGTTCGTGCAAGGCAGTGGGTTGGACGGCTGACGTGGAGCATGCTTGTGGAGACAGTTCGTACACGAACTCCGTGGAGGGGCTCATGACGCTGCACAAGCTGGGCAAGGACCCGGACAGCCCGGAGGGCAAGTCCCCCACCGTCTACTACGACGACGCGACGGACAACTACCTGTTGCAGGGATGGAAGGTGTTGGACGACGACCGCCTCGGACAGATGGACATCCCCGAGCATGAGACCGTGATCGAATTCCCGAAGCGCATGATGCAGTTCTTCCCGGAGGTCAACGGCAGTGGCGGCACCGGCACCGACTCTTGAGGATCGTCTCCGCGCCTGCACCCGCACCGCCGTGCATCTGGAGATGCGGGACGGGTACATGCGATCCGATCCCCGTTTCGTGGCCTGGCGGAAGGGAGTCCGGGAGGGCTTGGACGTGGCTGGTTCGTGGCTGACCCTGATCTCGGACGTCACCTCACGAGGCGTTCTCGTACGCCGGGCACGCATCGTGTCCGAGCCCGTGAGCGACTACGTCAGGTTTGAGCACCACCTGACCGGTGCCAACGTCGCTGCGGGCGAGGAGGTCCGCTGGCTGCCCCGGCGAAGGGCATCGGATCTGGCGTTGCCGGGGAACGACTTCTGGCTCTTCGACGACGAAGTTGCCGTCTTCCACCACTTCGACGGGGACGGAGAGCCGGCCCCCGACGACGAGGAAGTACGTACGGACAGCGCGGCCGTGAGGCTGTGTGCGGAAGCGTTCGCCGCCGTGTGGGCGCGCGCAGTCGCCCACGGCGACTACAAGGTCGCCTGAGAGGGCGAGTTCAAGGACAGTGGCGTCCCCGTCCTCCAGCATCCAGGAAGCACGTCGTGCGCTTGGCCTGCGTCTCCGTGAGATCCGGAAGGACTCGGGTCTCACCGGCAGGGAGCTGGCCAAGCGCGCCGGCTGGCACGAGTCGAAGACCTCGCGCCTGGAGCACGGCAGAACGCCTCCCTCCGACGCGGACATCCGCGCGTGGACGCTGATCTGCGGCACGGCCGATCAGGCGCCGGACCTCATCGCCACCGCGCGGGGCATCGAGGGGCAGTACGTCGAGTGGCGGCGCATGGAACAGGCCGGGCTCAAGCGCGCACAGGAGTCGGTGCGTCCCCTGTTCGATCGCACGCGCCGCTTCCGCACCTACCAGTCGTGGGTGATTCCCGGCCTGCTCCAGACAAGCGCCTACACACGTGCGGTGCTCAGCACAGTCAGCGAACTCCGCGACGTGCCGGACGACATCGACGAGGCCGTGGCGGTGCGGATGGACCGTCAGCGGATCCTTCATTCAGGCAACCACCGCTTCGCCATGCTGATCGAGGAGTGGGTACTCCGTACCGTCATCGGTGACGCGGAGACCACGGCCGGGCAACTGGGGCACCTCATCGCCGTCGCCTCACTGCCGTCGGTAAGTCTGGGGATCATCCCGCTGGGTCTGCCTCGCGGCGTCGGGTGGCCTGTCGAGTCCTTCACCATGTACGACGAGACACAGGTGAATGTGGAACTTGTGTCGGCCCATCTGACCGTGACGCAGCCACGGGAGATCGAGGAGTACGCGCGGGCCTTCACCGAACTGTCCGCTATCGCGGTGTACGGCGCTCCCGCGAGATCCCTCATCACCGCCGCCGTCGACGCACTCGGGTGAATCCGCGCAAGTCCGCGCAAGCTCGTTGAGCGGTTCACTGGCGCCTCCCTACGGTCAACAGGCATCGCCACGCGTTGACGCGCAAGCACGAACAGCGACAGCGCGGAGGTGCCGCCCAGCCCGACCAACACCGACCGAGGTCCTGATGCCTGTGAGCAGCGTCGTACGCCCTACAGGGCACCCCGGATACTCCGAGACCCTCCCCCGCGAGGCCGAGAGCGCGGCCACGGCCCGCAGGCTCGTCCGGACCGCTCTGGCCGTCTGGGGTCTGGAGGACCGGACAGAGGACGCCATGGTCGTCATCACTGAGCTGGTCTCCAACGCCGTCGACCACGGCCGCCTCCCCCACATCCGCGTGATCGTCTCCCGGCCCACGGAGAACCGGGTCCGCATCGGGGTCGTCGACCGCTCGAAGACCATCCCGATGCCGCGTACGGACTCCAACGGCGACCAGATCCGTGGCCGGGGTCTCCTGATCGTGGACTCCCTCACGGACCGCTGGGGCACCGACCTGTACCGGTGGGGCAAGCAGGTCTGGGGCGAGCTGAAGTGCGAGCCGGCCCCATGACCGCCGAGGAGCGCTCCGCGTGGGTCGGGGACCAGGTCTTCGACGAGGACGCGGGCAAGGAGGGCATCGTCTCCGACGTGAAGGCCGGGACCTTCGTCATCCGCGAGCTGTACGCCAGGCCCCTCACCTGGACCGCCCCCGGCCCCGAGCGCCTGCGGATCACGGTCACCCGCGAGGAGAGGATCAAGCAGCGCCAGGAACTAGGCTGGTGACCCAAGCCAAGCCCCTCACGGCGTAGAGGCCACCCCCTCAGTGTCCCGCCACACTCAACCCCGCTCCCGCACCCACGACGGCGAGCGACCCGTCCTGGTCGGTTCGCAGCACCACCGCGCCCCCGGCCCGCAGCGCCGCCACCGTGCTCGGAGCCGGGTGACCATAGACGTTGTCTCTGCCGCACGAGATGAGCGCGAGCCGCGGCGCCGCCAGGCGTATCAGCTCGGGATCCTGATAGGCGGACCCGTGGTGGGCGACCTTGAGTACGTCCACACCGGTCACCTCGGCCGCCGCCGGCGATCTCAACAAGGCCCGCTGCGCGGGTGGTTCCAGGTCTCCGAGCAACAGCAGCCGCAGCCCAGCCGAGCGGGCGAGCAGCGCGATGCTCGCGTCGTTGGGACCGTCCGGCGCCGGGGCCGGATCGGGCGGCGGCCACAGCACCTCCCAGTCGACGCTTCCGGTGCGCCGCCGCTCCCCCGCCACGGCCCGGGTCACCGGAATGTGCCGCGCCGCCGCCTCCCTCCGTACGAACTCGGCCTGGTCGTGCGGCTCTTCGAACCCCGTCGTCTCGATCGCCCCCACCGACCGCCCGTCGAGCACGCCGGTCAGTCCCGCCACATGGTCGGCGTGGAAGTGCGTCAGCAGGACGAGCGGAATCCTGGTGACGCCGAGCGCGCTCAGACAGCGGTCGACCAGGACCGGGTCCGGCCCCGCGTCCACCACCACCGCGCTGCCCTCGCCCGCCGCCAGCACCGTAGCGTCGCCCTGCCCCACGTCACACATCGCGAACCGCCAGCCCGGCGGCGGCCAGCCCGTGATCACCCGGGTCAACGGCGCCGGCTGCACCACGACCAGCAGGAACAGCACCCCGCAGGCAGTACTCAGCCAGGGATGCCGCAGCAGTCTCCGCCCGACGAGGACGACCACCAGCGTGACCAGGGCCAGCAGTCCCGCGCCCGCCCAACTGCCCGGCCAGTCCACTCCCGCGCCGGGCAGCGCCGCGCCGGTGCGCGCGATGTCCGCGATCCACCGGGCGGGCCAACTGGCGCACCACGCGCACACCTTGGCCACCGGCATCGCCACGCTCGCCGTCGCCAGCGTCCCGAAACCGAGCACGGTGGCCGGCGCGACCGCGAACTCCGCGAGCAGATTGCACGGCACCGCCACCAGACTGACCCGCGCCGACAGCACGGCGACCACGGGCGCGCAGAGTGCCTGCGCCGCGGCGGCCGCGGCGAGCGCCTCCGCGAGCCGGGGAGGAACCCGGCGCCGTCGCAGCGCCGCGCTCCAGCGCGGTGCGAGCGTCAGCAGCGCGCCGGTGGCCAGCACCGAGAGCAGGAACCCGTAACTACGGGACAGCCAGGGGTCGTACAGCACCAGCAGCAGCACCGCCGCGGCCAGCGCCGGGATCAGCGACCGGCGGCGCCCGGTCGCGATGGCGAGCAGCGCGATTGATCCGCAGGCCGCCGCCCGCAGCACGCTCGGGTCGGGCCGGCAGACGATCACGAACGCGAGCGTGAGCGCCCCGCCGAGCAGCGCGGTCGCTCGCAGCGGGACACCGAGCCGGGGTGCGAGGCCGCGCCGCTCCACCCGTTGCGCGAGTCCCGCCGGGCCGATGAACAGGGCCAGCAGCAGCGTGAAGTTGCCCCCGCTGACGGCCAGGAGATGAGTGAGGTCGGTCGCCTTGAACGCCTCGTCCAGCTCCGGCGTGACCCGCGCGGTGTCCCCGACGACCAGGCCCGGCAGCAGCGCCCGCGCGTCCGGCACCAGACCGTCGGTCGCCTCGCGCAGCCCCTCGCGGAGCCGCCCGGCGAACCGTTGCGCCCCCGACGGCTCCCCCACCACCTCCGGGCGCGCGCTCCCCCGCACCCGCAGCACCGCCGCGATGCCGTCCCCGCCCGACAGCGCCGGCACGACCCGCGCCGAGACCCGCACCCTGGTCGACGGCAACAGCGCCAACCAGGGCGAGCGCTCCCCCGCCCCCGCACCCACCCCCGGCGCCGCTCCTCGCCGCGAGCGCGCGTCGACGATCACGAGCACCGGTGTCCGGGTGGCGAGCACGCTCCCGTCGCGCTGCTCGATCCTCCGGACCCGTGCCTCGAAGAGCAACGCCGTCGGCGCCATGTGGTCCCCGGTGATCCGGGGCCGGGTGAACCGTGGATCGGAGGTGACCTCCACCTCCGCCGTCACCTGGGCGAACTCCCTGGCAAGCGCCGGTACAGGCCCGCGCCGCAGATCCGCCCCGTGCAACCCCGCGGAGGCGGCAGCCGCGGCGACACAGAGCAACACGGCCCCAACGGCCACCCGAGACCACCCGCGCCCCCGCGACCCCGGCCACCCAGGCCCTCTCGACTCCGGCGCAGCATTCGCCGTCGCCTCCGGCCACACGGGCACCCTCGACTCCGGCGCAGAATTCGCCGGCACCTCCGACGACACGGGCACCCTCGTCTCGGACCCAGCATCCGCCCGCGACCCCGGTAGCCGACTCGGCCCCACGGACCCCGGTCGCGCATCCGGCACAACAGCCGCTCGCGAGCCCGGTCGCATACCCGGCGGTGAGTCCGGCCCCACACCAGCCTCCCGCCTGCCCGCAGAAACCCGGCGCGCCCCTCTCCCCTCGCCCCACCCGTCACGCCGCCCGGCCGGCAACAGCACGCCCGCCGCGACCAGGGACACCACGACCACTGCCGTGACCCACCCCGGTGACGCCCCCACCGTCACCGCCGCCGTCGTCCAGACCGCGAGGGCGGGCGGGACGAGCCGGAGGTCCGCCGGGCCCTCGACCCGAGGGTGCGCGGCGCCCAGCCGCTTGCCGGAGTCGGCGTGCACGGCCGTACGGCTCACCGAACCGGGGTGAGCGGACCGCCCTCCCCCTGCCTCCTCCGCCGATCCCGAAGATCCCGACGTCCCCGGTGTTCCCGACGTCCCGAATGCTCCCGGCGTACCCCGGGGTCCTCGCCCGCCCGGCCGGGCGTCCCGCCCGCTGTCGGCGGCCCTCCCTCCGGAACCCCTCATGGCCGCACCAGGTCCCGGAGGTCGGAGAAGCGGCGGTCGCCGATGCCGTTCACCTCGCGGAGTTCGTCCACCGAGCGGAAACCGCCGTGTGCCGTGCGGTAGTCGATGATGTGCCGGGCCAGCACGGGCCCGACGCCGGGCAGAGTGTCCAGCTGGTCGACCGTGGCCGTGTTGAGGGAGACGGGGGCCGAGGCCCCGACACCGGCCGCACCCCCTACCACCCCTGCCCCTGCCCCCGCCGATCCCGCCCCGGCGAACGCCGCTCCACCCGCCCCCGCGCCCTCCGGCGGCGCCGACGCTCCGACCACGATCTGCTCACCGTCCACCAGCAGCCGCGCCCGGTTGAGCCCGTCGGTGTCCGTGCCGGGCCGCACACCACCGGCGGCCCGCAGCGCGTCCTCCACCCGGGACCCGGCCGGCAACCGTTGCAGGCCGGGGTCCCGCACCTTCCCGCCGACGTCCACGACAACCCGGCCCCCGGCGGCTCCGGCGGGACCGGCGGCACCCACGGAACCGGCGGCACCCGTCGAGGCACCCGATCCCCGTGCCGCGCCCGCCTGTTCCTGTTCCGCCTCCGCGCCCTTGCCTCCGAACGGCACCCCGGCCCGTACGACTTCGGGTGCCCGCACGGGCTGTGTCCTGCCGGCCCAGAAGTGCTGGACGGCGAAGAGGGCCGCCGCCACCAGGAGCACGGTCAGCGCGACCACGCTCCTGCGTTCAAGACCGCACCGCGCCTGAAGCCACAACGGCAACCTCTCCCGCACGGCGAGCCCGGCCCGCTCCCGCCAGGCCCCGACGCCCGAACCGGCCCGGGGCACCGGCACCGGCTCGGGCTCGGGCCCGACGCCGGCATCAACACCGGGCTCGGCCCCAGACCGGACACCAGCGCCAACACCGGCACCAACGCCAACACCGCCACCGGCACCGCCACCGGCACCGGCACCGGCACCGGCACCCTTCCCACGCCAAAGACCCAGAAGCAGCCCAGACCCCCCATCAGCAGCCCGACCAGAAACCCCACCGGAACCCCGACCAGACCCCCCGTTCCCCCCAAGCACCCCCGCCCCCCACACAGTGCTCCCCCGCAACCCCTGCGGCCCCCGCAACCCCTGCGGCTCGCACAACCCTTGCGGACCCGGCACGCCCAACGGCACGCCCAGCCCCTGCACCCCCCGCAGCCCCTGCGACTCCCCCGCTTCCTCCCCCACATCCCGATCCACCGCCGGCGGATCGCTCCCCAACTCCCCCCGCCCGGACCGGCGTTCCGTGCCGCGCTCGCCCAAGAGCGCCTCCGCCCGGAGACGAAGCGCCGCCGCCGATTCCTCATGGCGGCGGGGCCGGCCGCGTGGATGGAGACGGCGGTGGCGGCTGCGCCCGTCGGAGAGGGGGCCGCGGCCCGGGCCGCTGGTCGGTGTCGCTGTGCGTGAACTCGATCGAAGTGCCATGCGACGAGGATCAGGCACCCCGCCACTCTCGCGATGATCTTGCTCAATTCCCGTGGATGACGGCCCACTTGTGGATAACCCCGTCACCCGCCCGGGCGGCGCGGGCCACGAAGACCCGAGCGCCCCGCCTCACCGAGGCGAGACGACCACCCCTAGCAGCCCCGGCCCCGTATGCGCCCCGATCACCGCGCCCACCTCGCTCACATGCAGGTCGGAGAGGCCGGGTACGCGGGCGCGGAGGCGGTCCGCGAGGGCCGACGCGCGCTCGGGTGCCGCGAGATGGTGGACGGCGATGTCGACCTGGGTGCCGCCCGCGCGCTCCGCGGCGATCTCCTCCAGGCGGGCGATGGCCTTGGACGCGGTGCGGACCTTTTCGAGGAGTTCGATGCGGCCGTCGTCGAGCCGGAGGAGCGGCTTGACCGCGAGCGCGGAGCCCAGCAAGGCCTGCGCCGCGCCGATCCGGCCGCCCCGGCGAAGGTAGTCGAGGGTGTCGACGTAGAAGTAGGCGGCCGTGCCGGCGGCCCGCTTCTCGGCCGCCGTGACCGCTTCGTCGGCGGTGCCGCCCGCCTCCGCGGACTCGGCGGCGGCCAGGGCGCAGAAACCGAGGGCCATGGCGACCATCCCGGTGTCGACCACCCGCACCGGCACCGGTGCCTCCCGCCCGGCGAGCACCGCGGCGTCGTAGGTGCCGGAGAACTCGGAGGACAGGTGCAGGGAGACGATGCCGGTGGCGCCGGACGCGGCGACCCGGCGGTAGGTCTCGGCGAACACCTCGGGGCTGGGCCGGGAGGTCGTGACGGGTCGACGCTTCTGGAGCGCGAGGGCCAGGGAGCGGGCCGAGATCTCGGTGCCCTCTTCGTAGGCCTGGTCGCCGAGGACCACGGTCAGGGGGACCGCGGTGATGCCGTGGCGCTCCATCGTCCGCGTCGGCAGGTAGGCCGTGGAATCGGTGACGATCGCGACATGGCGGGACATGAGCTGGAGGTTACCTGCCGGGACGGGTGGGTGGCAGCCCGGCCCCGCGGGACCTGCGGCCGGGTGACGGGATCAGGTCGTGCTCTCGGGGCGGGGCTTCTTCTGCCAGGGGTAGGCGGGGCGTTGGCCCGGGGGCGTGATGGCCGAGCGGGCCGGCCGCTCCGCCGCGCGGGACCCCGGGGGCTCCGGCCAGGTCTGTCCGCCGGAGGTGCCGGCGTCCGCGGGGGCGTCGGGCCAGGGCGTGGTAGGCCTCGGCTCCGTCGTCCAGTGGCGCAGCGCTCCGGCCTCCATGTCGATCTGGCTGCTCAGGGTGTCCAGGTCGTCGTCGGCGAAGCGGTGGGCGCGGTCCCGGGCGGCCCAGCGCAGCGAGTCCGCCGAGTGCGTGATCCGCTCGGTGCGCTCGCGCAGTCCGGGCAGCCGGGTCGCGAGGGCGCCCCGGTCGGGCTCGGTCTCCAGGCGCTTCAGCTCGGCGTCCAGCTCGCGTCCGTGCGCGCTGAGCCGCTCGAAGAGGCTGAGGGACTCCTTGAGGGACTCGTCCTCGGCCACGCTCGCCTGAAGGGCTTCCTGGGTGGCCCGCATCGAGGTGCGCAGCTTCAGCCGGAGCTGGGCCAGCTCGCTCTGCGGGCCGAACTGGGCGAAGGTCTTCGCGCGCAGCGTGTGGTCCTCGACGGTGCGGCGGGCCTGCGTGATCGTGCGGTCGACTCCGCGCTTGGCGGCGCCTATGACCTTCACCGTCGCATACGCGCCCAGCACCACGAACAGCAGGAAGAGCAGGGCGATCACGCTGATCACTGTTCCCATCACACTCCTCCTCGGACCGGTCGCGGCAGCCCTCGCCGCGCTCTCAACGGTAAACGCTGCGGGCAGGTCCCGAGTTCCAGAAGAACCCCGAACCTGCCCGTAGGGGACTACCCCGATGCGTGCCGCCGACGCGTCGCGGCGCCGCACCCGTCGCCGGCCCGCGGCATCGCCACCGCCGCCGGCCCGCGGCATCGCCACCGCCGCCGGCCCGTGACATCCCCACCGCCGCCGGCCCCGGCGTCAGTACCTACCCGGTGACGATGTTCACCAGCTTCGGCGCTCGCACGACGACCTTGCGGATGTCCGCGCCGCCCAGGGCCGCGACGACCTTCTCGTCGGCCAGCGCCACCTTCTCCAGTTCCTCGTCGGAGATCGACGGGGAGACCTCCAGGCGGGCCTTGACCTTGCCCTTGACCTGCACGACACAGGTGACCGTCTCGTCCACGACGTAGGCCGGGTCGGCGACCGGGAAGTCCTGGTGGACGACCGAGTCGGTGTGGCCCAGCCTGCGCCACAGCTCCTCGGCGATGTGCGGGGCCAGCGGCGCGACCATCAGGACCAGGGCCTCGGCGACCGGGCGGGCGACCGGGCCGCCCGCCTTGGTCAGGTGGTTGTTCAGCTCGGTGACCTTGGCGATGGCGGTGTTGAACCGCATGCCCTCCAGGTCCTGGCGCACCCCGTCGATGGCCTTGTGCAGGGCGCGCAGCGTGGCCTCGTCGACGTCGGCCTCGGCGGTGTCGACGACGGTGACCTCGCCGGTCGTCTCGTCCACGACGTTGCGCCACAGCCGCTGCAGCAGCCGGTACTGGCCGACCACCGCGCGCGTGTCCCAGGGGCGGGACACGTCCAGGGGACCCATCGCCATCTCGTACAGGCGCAGGGTGTCGGCGCCGTACTCGGAGCAGATCTCGTCCGGAGTGACCGCGTTCTTCAGGGACTTGCCCATCTTGCCCAGCAGCCGGGAGACCTTCTCGCCCTGGTAGAAGTAGGCGCCGTCGCGCTCCTCCACCTCGGCGGCCGGGACGGCGATGCCGCGGCTGTCGCGGTACACGTAGGCCTGGATCATTCCCTGGTTGAACAGCTTGTGGAACGGCTCGGGGGACGAGATGTGCCCCAGGTCGAACAGCACCTTGGACCAGAAGCGGGCGTACAGCAGGTGCAGTACGGCGTGCTCGGCGCCGCCGACGTACAGGTCGACGCCGCCGTGCGGCATGCCCGCGCGGGGGCCCATCCAGTACTGCTCGATGGCGGGGTCGACCAGCTTCTGGTCGTTGTGCGGGTCCAGGTAGCGCAGCTCGTACCAGCAGGAACCGGCCCAGTTGGGCATGGTGTTGGTCTCGCGGCGGTACTTCCGGGGGCCGCGTCCGTCGCCCAGGTCCAGGGTGACGTTGACCCAGTCCTCGTTGCGGGACAGCGGGGTCTCCGGGGAGGTGTCCGCGTCGTCGGGGTCGAAGGTGCGCGGCGAGTAGTCCTCGACCTCGGGCAGCTCCAGGGGCAGCATCGACTCGGGCAGCGGGTGGGCGACGCCGTCCTCGTCGTAGACGATCGGGAAGGGCTCGCCCCAGTAGCGCTGGCGGCTGAACAGCCAGTCGCGCAGCCGGAAGTTGACGGTGCCGTGGCCGATGCCCCGGCGCTCCAGCCACTCGGTGATGCGCGCCTTGGCGTCGACGACGCCCAGGCCGTCCAGGGAGATCTCGTCACCGGCGGAGTTGACGATCTTCGCGTCGTACGAGGCGAAAGCGTCGTCCCAGGTGGACGGGTCGGTGCCGCGGTCGTCCGAGGGCTCGACCACGCAGCGCATGGGCAGCTCGAAGGCGCGCGCGAAGGCGAAGTCGCGGGTGTCGTGCGCCGGGACGGCCATGATCGCGCCGGTGCCGTAGCCCATCAGGACGTAGTCGGCGATGAAGACGGGGACGCGCTCGCCGTTGACCGGGTTGGTCGCGAACGTGCCGGTGAAGACGCCGGTCTTGTCCTTGGCCTCGGCCTGCCGCTCGACGTCGGACTTGGAGGCGGCCTGCGCGCGGTAGGCGGCGACGGCCTCGGCGGGTGTCGCGTAGCCGCCGGTCCACGCCTCGCGGGTGCCCTCGGGCCAGGTGTCCGGGGTGAACTTCTCGACCAGCGGGTGCTCGGGGGCCAGCACCATGTAGGTGGCGCCGAACAGGGTGTCCTGGCGGGTGGTGAAGACGGTGATGGCCTCTCCGTCGACGGGGAAGTCGACGCGGGCGCCCTCGGAGCGGCCGATCCAGTTGCGCTGCTGCAGCTTGATGGCCTCGGGCCAGTCCAGGGCGTCCAGGTCGTCCAGCAGGCGGTCCGCGTAGGCGGTGATGCGCATGTTCCACTGGCGCAGCTTGGCCTTGAAGACGGGGAAGTTGCCGCGCTCGCTGCGGCCGTCGGCGGTGACCTCCTCGTTGGCCAGCACGGTGCCCAGGCCCGGACACCAGTTGACCGGGGCGTCGGAGGCGTAGGCCAGCCGGTACTCGCTCAGGACGTCGGCGCGCTCGGCGGCGGTCAGCTCGTTCCAGGAGCGGTCGCCGCCGACACCGCGCTCACCGGACTCGAACTGCGCGACCAGTTCGGCGATCGGGCGCGCCTTGGCGGCCTCGTCGTCGTACCAGGAGTTGAAGATCTGCAGGAAGATCCACTGGGTCCACTTGTAGTACTCGGGGTCGATCGTGGCGAACGACCGGCGCTTGTCGTGGCCCAGGCCCAGCGCGCGCAGCTGGACCTTCATGTTCTCCATGTTGGCCTCGGTGGACACGCGCGGGTGCGTGCCGGTCTGCACGGCGTACTGCTCGGCGGGCAGGCCGAAGGCGTCGAAGCCCAGGGTGTGCAGGACGTTGTGCCCGGTCATGCGCTGGAAGCGGGCGAAGACGTCGGTGGCGATGTAGCCCAGCGGGTGGCCGACGTGCAGGCCCGCACCGGAGGGGTACGGGAACATGTCCATGATGAACTTCTTGGGCTTGGCGACCAGCTCCGGGTCGCCGGCCAGGTCCCCGACGGGGTTCGGCGCCTCGTACGTGCCCTCGGCGTCCCAGAAGTCCTGCCAGCGTGCCTCGATGTCGGCCGCCAGGGCGGCCGTGTAGCGGTGCGGCGCGGCCACTTCGGCGGTGGCAGCGGTGTTCGTCTCGCTCATGATCCTCAAAGCTCCATCGATCGTCTCTGCCAGCGGCTGACACTCGGGAAATGAAAAATCCCCTCGCACAGGAGGGGACCGCCGCGCCGATTCCGACCACGATGCGTCAGTGGTTCGGGACTGATCAGCGCGGCTCGCTAAGCAGAAGGCGTACGGCACGCATGGCGTCAGGGTACCGCAGGGCCGACGCGGGCCGCGACGGGCTTCGGGCGTCGTCCGGCACCCCGTGCCACCCGGTCTGACCACCGAAAAAGCTGAACAAAGTTCAAAGCTTACTTCGCGTAACAGGACACCAAGGGACAACACAAAGACCTCATTGCCCTTTGGTAACAACGCAATAACTGAAACCTCGAACTCGGCCCTATTTCTCGACCTAGAGTGCGGCTTCGGGACCGCTTCCCCGAACCGTTGGGAGTAACCCTCCATGAACCCTCGTCGCAACAACAGCTCGCTTCCCCGAGCGGGCCGTTCGGCCTACGGGGCGGCCACCGCCGCCGCCCTCCTCCTCATCCCCGTGGTCGTCCTGGTGGGAGGCAATGGAGTCCGTGACTTCCTGAACTTCGGCGCCGGCGTGCTGTCGCTGGTCGCCCTGTCGTGCTCGGTGATCTGGGGCCTGGTCGCCACCGACCGGATCTTCCTGAACACCCGCCAGCGGCTGGTGGCCCAGGCCGTGCACCGGACCACCGCCGTCTCCTCCGTCGCCTTCCTGCTGCTGCACATCACGGTCAAGTTGGCGCTCGACCACACGACCCTGCTCGCCGCCCTCGTCCCCTTCGGGCTCGGCGTCACCGGCACGGCCGGTCTCATCGGCTTCGGCTCGCTGGCCGCGCTGCTCATGGTCTTCACCGCGATCACCGGCGCGCTGCGCAGCGCCTTCGCCTCCCCCGCACCGGTCGCGGCCCGCTGGCGCGCGGTGCACATGCTGGCCTATCCCGCCTGGTGCGCGGCGCTCATCCACGGGCTCTACGCGGGTCGACAGGCGAAGCCGGTCTTCACCATCCTCTACTGCCTGTGCCTGGTCGCGGTCATGGGAGCACTGGCCCTGCGGGCGGCCCCCGCCCCCGTCAAGCGCAAGGTCGCCGCCCGTGTCCTCGCGGTCATGGGCGACAACAACGGCCCCGGCGCGCGCGCGTTCCGCGAGGACCTGGACGCCTCCCGCGCGGCCAACGCCGAGACCCCGCTCCCCGGCTTCGCGGCCCGCTCCGGCAGGGCGTCCCGGGACACCACCTTCGTCCCCTCCCAGCGCACCGACTCCCCCTCAGCGCCGTACGACAGCGCCGCCGACCCCACCGCGACGAACGCGAACACCGCCGGTTTCGCCGCCGCCTACCGGGCCGTGTCCACCCCCGGCTCCGACTCCGCGGCCGGCGGGACGCGGCAGTTCCCGATGCCGCCGATGGCACAGCCGACCGAGGTGTTCCCGCGCGTCGACACCGGCGGCCCGTCGGGCAGTTGGCCCATCCCCTCGCCGCCCCCCGTCGGCGAGGCCCCGCAGTCGGCGTACGACCCGCTGGCCGACACGGGATACACCATCCCGGTCTACGACAATCCGGCCGTCGACGCGTACGGCATGAGTGACGTGTACGACACCGGTGAGTCGAACGCGGCCTATCGCACGTACAACACCAACGACACGTACGACAGCGGTCCCACGACTGACGTACTGCCGGGCGCCTTCGACGCTCCTGGCTCCGGTGAATCATGGAACGCCCCTTCCGGAGGCTTTAAGTGAACGAGGCCCTGCCCGACGTCCCGGAGGTCCGCGTCGTCGGGCTCCCGCAGCTCACGTCGGGCTTCGACCTGGTTGAACGTCTTGATCTGCCCATGCACCTGAAGGTGCACGGGCCGCTCGAACCGATGGGCGGGGAACAGCTCGCGGGGCTCGCCGAGGCGATCTCCCTGAAGGGGCGCGGCGGCGCGGGCTTCCCCTTCGCCAAGAAACTGCGCTCGGTCGCGGAATCGGCCATCAAGAAGGGCATCCGCCCGGTGGTCGTCGTCAACGGAAGCGAGGACGAACCGGCCTGCCGCAAGGACACGGTGCTCATCAACCGCGCCCCGCACCTCATCCTGGACGGCGCCCTGCTGGCCGCGGAGGCCATGGGGGCGCGCACGCTGGTGATCGGGGTGACCCGCGAGTCCACCCAGCGCTCCATGGAGGCCGCGCTGGCCGAGCGCGGCCTGAGCAACCGGCGCGGCTCGCCGCTGCGCGCCCGCGTGCAGCGCAACCCGGTGCGGATGGTGACCGGCGCCGCCGCCTCGCTGATCCGCTCCATCGACGGCGGCCCCGCCATCCCGCCGGGCCGCAAGATCAGCGCCTCGCAGAGCGGGGTGGGCGGCGCGCCGACCCTGCTGTCGAACGCCGAGACGTTCGCGCAGCTCGCCATCGCCGCCCGCATCGGCCCGGACCGCTACCGCAACACCGGCCTGTACGACGAGCCCGGCACCGTCATGCTCACCGTCTCGGGCGCGGTCGCGCGCCCCATGGTGATCGAGGTGCCGACGGGCGTACCGCTGCGCTACGTCCTGCAGTTGGCCGGCGCCCCGCCGATGCCGCAGGGGGTGCTGACCGGGGGTTACCACGGCAAGTGGCTGGACGCGGCGGCGGTGGGCGAGGCGATCGTCTCGCGGGACTCGCTGGCCGCGGTGGGCGGCGCGCTCGGCGCCGGCGCGATCCTGCCGATCACCCAGCAGACCTGCCCGCTCGGCGAGTCGCTGCGGGTGGCCCAGTGGCTGGCCGAGGAGAGCGCGGGACAGTGCGGTCCCTGCTATCTCGGCCTGCCGGCCGCGGCCCGCGGTCTGGAGGACATTCTCAACGGCGGCGGCCCGGCGGCCCTGGAGGCCGTGAAGCAGGTCGCCAAGTCCGTGAAGCGGCGCGGCGCGTGCTCCCACCCGGACGGCTCGGCGATGTTCATCGAGTCGACCCTCAAGGCCTTCACGGACGACCTGGCCGCGCATGTCCTCGGGAACGGCTGCGGACGGCCCGTGGAGGGCGTTCTGCCGCTCTTCGAGGGGGGCAGAACGCCCACCGGCATCCCCGGCGGCCAGGGCGAGCAGGAGACGGGCGCCAGCCGCCAGAAGATCTTCGTCGACTGGACGCTGTGCCGCGGGCACGGCCTGTGCGCCGACATCCTCCCCGAGGTCTTCGAGCTGGGCGCCGACGGCTTCCCGACCGTCGCGCAGGCCGCCGTGCCGCGCTACGCCGAGGCGAAGGCGCTGCGGGCGGTGCGGCGCTGCCCGGCGCTGGCCCTGCGCATCGAGGAGGACACCCGGTCCGCTCCCCCGGCGCGCAACAACCTGCCGGTGCTGTCCCCGGGTCGTGGCCGCCGCGCGCTGGGCAGCGGCCGGTAGACGACAAGCGGGGCCGAACGACAAGCGGGGCCGAACGAGAAGCGGGGCCGCCAAACGAGAAGCGGGCCACCCGATCCGGGTGGCCCGCTTTCAACTGCTGTGGAGCTAAGGAGAATTGAACTCCTGACCTCCTGCATGCCATGCAGGCGCTCTACCAACTGAGCTATAGCCCCGCGCGACCTAGTGGGGAAACCCCCTCTCGGTCTTTCCGCCCGGTTTCCCCGGCGGCGACGCCAACATTACACGGTCCCCCTGGGGAACCGCCAAATCGTTTCCCGTACGCCCCGATTGGCGCCGTATGTCGGATTCCTCGACCGGGGCCGGGGTCTCCTCCGTCAGGCCGTGGCGAAGGAGTAGAACCGTTTGAGCGTGCAGTGCTCGTCGAGGAGCCGCCCGTAGATCGGCTCGCCCTCCAGCTCCCGGTACGTCTCGATCGGGTCGCCTTTTATGATCAGCGCCCGTGCGCATTCCTCGCACCAGTACTGGTAGTCGTGGTTGACCGGCTCCATGTCGCGGACGATGGGCGTACCACTGCCGCACCAATCGCACTTCCGCCTGTGTGCACCCATCGATCAGCTCCGGCTGTGGCCGCGGGCCGCTTCGGGGAGATCGTCGACCTCCGCGAGGATGCTGGCAGGCATCGGTTCTCCCTCCCGTCGGGCCGCGCCCCCTTCCGGCCGTTTGATTCTGCCACGGCGGGAGCGACGCGGTCAGCGACGCCTTCGTACCAGTCCGGACACGGCGCCCGGCGGGGCCGCCCGGACCGGCGCATACCCGCACGCCAGGACCGTGCCCGCAGAGATATACGCCCGGCGGGGCCCGGGGACTCAAGCGGGGCACAACGAAAAATCCCGCCCCCTGACGGGGACGGGATCTTCCGAGGTGATCCTCGACTCTTCGACAATTCGAAACCGAGTCGATCTGTGGAGCTAAGGAGAATTGAACTCCTGACCTCCTGCATGCCATGCAGGCGCTCTACCAACTGAGCTATAGCCCCGCGTGTTCTTCCCGCTCCGCGGGCCGAACAAGAAGAACTTTAGCCTGCGACCAGCCGGAAAGTGAAATCCGGTCCGTCCGGGCCCGCGGGACCGGACGGAGGGCCTTCCGGCGGCACCCGGCCGGCGCCCCCGAGCACCGCCTCCGGCGGCGCTCAGTCGTCGTCGCCGAGCACCGGTTCCGGCAGCGTGCCGGCGTTGTGCTCCAGCAGCCGCCAGCCGCGGGCGCCCTCGCCGAGGACGGACCAGCAGCAGTTGGACAGGCCGCCGAGGCTCTCCCAGTGCTGGGACTCCAGACCGAGCAGCCGGCCGATGGTGGTGCGGATCGTGCCGCCGTGGCTGACCACGACGAGCGTGCCGTCGTCCGGCAGCTTCTCGGCGTGCCGCAGCACCACGGGAGCGGCGCGGTCGGCGACCTCGCTCTCCAGCTCGCCCCCGCCGCGGCGGACCGCCTCGCCGCGCTTCCACGCGGCGTACTCGTCGCCGTACCGGGCGATGATCTCCTCGTGCGTCAGGCCCTGCCAGACGCCCGCGTAGGTCTCCCGCAGGCCCTCGTCGTGGGCCACCTCCAGGCCGGTCAGCGCGGCCAGCTCGGCGGCCGTGTTCGCGGCGCGCTGGAGGTCCGAGGCGACGATGGCGTCGGGCTTGAGCGAGGCGAGCAGCCGGGCGGCGCGCCTGGCCTGCTGGACGCCCGTCTCGGTCAGCGCGACGTCCGTGGTGCCCTGGAAGCGGCGCTGCACGTTCCAGGAGGTCTGGCCGTGCCGCCAGAGGATGAGGCGGCGGCCGCGTCCGGGCCTGCCGCCGCGCTCCGCGCCCGGCCTCTGCTGCTTCGCCCCGTCGCTCACCGCAGCTCCTCCAGTTCGGCGGAGTCCTCCTCGGCCTGGAGCTTGGCGTGCTCGGCGCCCTTGCCGCGGGTCGCCTTGGCCTCCTCGGGGAGGTCCAGCTCGGGGCAGTCCTTCCAGAGCCGCTCCAGGGCGTAGAAGACGCGCTCCTCGCTGTGCTGGACGTGCACCACGATGTCGACGTAGTCGAGCAGGACCCAGCGGGCCTCGCGGTCGCCCTCGCGGCGCACCGGCTTGACGCCCAGCTCCTTGTTCAGGCGCTCCTCGATCTCGTCGACGATCGACTTGACCTGGCGGTCGTTCGGGGCGGACGCCAGGAGGAAGGCGTCGGTGATGGAGAGCACATCGCTCACGTCGTAGGCGATGATGTCGTGCGCGAGCTTGTCTGCGGCCGCCTGCGCGGCGGTGTTGATGAGCTCGATGGAGCGGTCCGTGGCGGTCACTACGCGGCTTTCCGTCGGCGGTCAGTAATGACTCAAGGGTCTCACGGACCGCCGAGGAGCCCCCACGCCTTTGTCCGGCCCCGCCCCGGGCGCGCTCGGGGCGGGGTGCCGGTCACCCCTTCGAGGCGGTGTCGATCTTGTAGTCCGTGCCGAGGACCACGGACACGTCGGCGTTGTTGGTGACCGTGCCCTTCTTCACCGCGTCCGCCGGCAGGCCGAGCGTCTTGGCGACCTCCACGGCGTCGTCCTTCTTGGCCGCGTCGCCGTAGGTGATCCGCGACACGCTCTGGGCGGCGGCGGAACCGGCGTCCAGGTAGGTGTAGCCGCCGTTGACCAGGACGACGCGGGCCTGTGCCGTGGCCGCCTTGTCGCCGGTGGCGTTCTTGATGCCGACCCGGACCGCGGCGCCGGCCTCGGGGCTCTTGGCCGTACCGCCCAGGATGTCCTTGATCACGCTGTCGGAGGCGCTCTCGGCGAGGGTGCCGTCCCGCTGCACCGGCAGCAGGGCGGTCTTGTAGTCGCCGCCCTTGGCGAGGTCGGCGAGCTTGGCGAGGAAGGCGCCGAGGTCCTGGTCGGTCAGGGACGGGTCGAGGATCTGGGCCAGCGTCTGCACGGTGGTCGTCGCGGCCTGCTTGTCCGAGGACAGCTTGCGCAGGACGCCCTGCATGACCTGGCCGAACCGCTCCAACTGCGCGTTCTGCGCCTCGCCCGGCGCCCGGTAGGTGGCGTAGGCGACGGCCGCCTTGCCGCCGAGGGTCTGGTCCTCGCCCTTCCTGACGAGCGGGGTGCCGCCCTTCTTCTTCGACTCGGGGTCCGGCACGTCGGTGTTGGTGGTGATGTCGATGTTGCCGACGAGTTCCACGAGGTTGTCGAGGTAGGGGGTGTCGAGCCGCCAGGTGCCCTGGATGTTGGTGCCGAGCACGGTGTCGATGGCGTCCCGGGTGCCGGAGGAGCCGTCGCCGTCGACGGACTTGGCGAGGGTGGTGGTCGAGCCGTCGTCGTCCGTCAGGGCCAGGGAGTTGGGCAGCAGGACGGTGGTGCCCTGCCGGGTGGTGGTGTTGTCCACCAGCAGCGCGGTGGAGGTGCCGCCGCCCTTGGTGTTGTGCAGGTGGACGACGATCACGTCACGCTTCTGGGCGGTGGCGGGCGTCGCGGTCCCCGGCTTGGCGTCCGAGGAGGTGCCGGGCAGCTTGCCCGCGTACCAGAGGTAGCCCGCGCCGCCGACGACCACCAGGGCGAGGACCACGACCAGGGCGACGACCCGGCCGCGCGCGCGGCGCTTGGCCTCCTCGCGGCGCTCGGTGCGGTTCTCGGTGAACTTCAGCCAGTCGATGACGTCCTCGGACTCGGCTTCCGGCTCCTCCACGAAGGCGAACTGCTCGGTGCGGTAGTCCCGCCCCGCGCCGCTGTCGTCGTCCTCCGGGGGGCCGGCCTGCTGCGGGATGTACGCGGTCTGCTCGGCGACCCTCGGCTGCTGCCCGGTGCCCGCGCCCTGGCGGCCGTAGCCGTCGTACGGGGTCTGGGTGCCCGGCCCGGCAGCGGGCGCGCCGGTGCCGTAGGCGTCGTAGTCGTAGGAGCCGTACGCCGGGCCTCCCTGCTGCCCGCCCGTGTCGTAGGGAGGCACCGCCGGCTGCTGACCGGTGTCATAAGGGGACGCGGCCTGCTGCCGGCCGGTGTCGTAGGGGGATACCGGGGGCCGGCGGCCCGAGTCGTAGGGCTGGACGGGCTCCTGGGTGCCCGTCGCGTACGGGTCGTAGCCGTAGCCCTGTTGCTGCTGGGCGTTGTCGTAGCCCTGCTGCTGGGCGTTGTCGTAGCCCTGCTGCTGCCGGGTGTTGTCGTAGCCGTCGTACCCCTGGGCAGGCTGCTGTGGCACCTGCCGGTACACGGGCTGCCCGAACTCGTCGTAGCCGACGAGTTCGTACGGGTCGCCGCCGCCCGCGTATCCGTCGTATCGGTCGTTCACCGGTGCCCCTCTCGGCTCACTGGCCGCGGTACAGCTCACGCTTGTCGATGTAGCGCACCACACCGTCCGGCACCAGGTACCAGACGGGATCGCCCTTGGCGACTCTCGCACGGCAGTCTGTGGACGAGATGGCGAGCGCGGGAACCTCGACGAGCGAGACACCGCCCTCCGGGAGCCCCGGGTCGGTCAGGGTGTGGCCGGGCCGGGTGACCCCGATGAAGTGCGCGAGGGAGAACAGCTCTTCGGTGTAGCGCCAGGTGAGGATCTGGCCGAGCGCGTCGGCGCCGGTGATGAAGAACAGGTCCGCGTCGGGATTGAGCGAGCGCAGATCGCGCAGGGTGTCCGTGGTGTACGTCGGGCCGCCGCGGTCGATGTCGATGCGGCTCACCGAGAACTGCGGGTTCTCGGCGGTCGCGATGACCGTCATCAGATAGCGGTCCTCGGCCGGGGTGACCTTGCGGTCGGTCTTCTGCCACGGCTGCCCGGTCGGTACGAACACGACCTGGTCGAGGTGGAACTGGGCGGCGACCTCGCTGGCCGCCACCAGGTGACCGTGGTGGATCGGGTCGAAGGTGCCGCCCATGACGCCGAGGCGGCGCTTGCCCGGGTTCGAGGGGCCGCCCCGGGGGCCGGCCGTCAGCCGCTTCGCCGCGCCGCCGGCCGTGCCGCTCGCGCCGCCCGTGGCGGCGCCGTCGGCGCCACCGCCCGTGTCACTCGCCGGACCGGTAGGCATGTCCTGCTCTCCCATGCGTGCAGACCCTACCGGCCCGGCCGACGGGCTCCGGCCGACAGGGGCCCCCGAGCGGGGCCGGCGGGGCTCAGCGGTCGCGGTTGAAACGCGTGGTGATCCACAGCAGCAGGAGCAGGATGACCAGGGCACCACCGCCGGTCAGGAAGGGGCTGAGGCTCTCGTGGTTGCCGCCTTTCTCGCCCTCGGCGACGACGGTGACCAACTGGGCTGCGGTGCTGGGGAAGCTCATCTCGGCAGGACCTATCCGGTATCGGCGGGATAAAGACGTCGGCTCATCGTATGCGGGTGCCCTGGCCGCGAACACGCCGACTCCGCCGTTGGGGACGCCGGTTGCCGGGACCGCCCCCGCCGCGAGCGG
The DNA here is from genome assembly GCF_040703595.1 of Streptomyces sp. NPDC007084. Classification (NCBI taxonomy): domain Bacteria; kingdom Bacillati; phylum Actinomycetota; class Actinomycetes; order Kitasatosporales; family Streptomycetaceae; genus Streptomyces; species Streptomyces sp. NPDC007084. The sequence goes on along the minus strand of NZ_JBEYFY010000034.1, from coordinate 12,606 downwards.
CCACCGCCGCGCACCGGGCCGCTCTCGTCGCTCCCCGTGGGTCCCTGGGGATCCTCGCCGCCGGTCCCCGGTCGGTCCTCGCCGGTCCTCAGTCCTCGCGCTTGTACCCGCGCAGCAGGAACCAGGCGGCGAACACCACGCCGACGACCATGACGACCAGCACGACGCGGAGCAGATCGCCCGGGCCCTGCTTGTCCGCCGCGTGCGCGGCCTCCGTGAGCCAGGCGGCCCGAATGTGCTCCATGACGTACGACTCCTTCGCTGTACTGCCCGTCCACGGTATCTCCGCCTAGGCTGGGTCCTGCCTCGGGGGCACACAAGGCATTGGCGCGCACAGCAGACGCACATGGGGGAACACATGTCGGACGGTGGCCGGAACGGGCACGAGAAGGTGCCGAGCAGGCAGCGCAGGCGCTTCGAGGGGATCTCCTCGCGGGCGTACGAGCATCCGGCGGACCGCTCCGCCCTGGTGGCGCTGCGCCGGCTGAGCGGCTTCGACACGGTCTTCAAGGCGCTCAGCGGGCTGCTGCCCGAGCGGAGTCTGCGGCTGCTGTTCCTGTCCGACTCGGTGCGGGTCTCGGACGCCCAGTTCGCGCACCTCAACGACATGCTGCGGGACGCCTGTTACATCCTGGACCTGGAGAAGGTCCCGCCGATGTACGTGAACCAGGACCCCCAGCCCAACGCGATGTGCATCGGCCTGGACGACCCGATCATCGTCGTGACGACCGGACTCGTCGAGCTGCTGGACGAGGAGGAGATGCGGGCGGTCGTCGGCCACGAGGTCGGCCACGCGCTGTCCGGCCACTCCGTCTACCGGACGATCCTGCTGTTCCTCACCAGCCTCGCGGTCCGGGTCGCCTGGATCCCGCTGGGCAACCTCGCGATCACGGCGATCGTGACCGCGCTGCGCGAGTGGTTCCGCAAGTCGGAGCTGTCCGCGGACCGCGCGGGGCTGCTGGTCGGCCAGGACCTGCGGGCCTCGATGCGCGGCCTGATGAAGATCGCGGGCGGCAACCACCTGCACGAGATGAACGTGGACGCGTTCCTCGCGCAGGCCGAGGAGTACGAGGCGGCGGGCGACCTGCGCGACTCCGTGCTCAAGATCCTCAACGTGCTGCCCCGTACCCACCCCTTCACCGCGGTGCGCGCCGCCGAGCTGAAGAAGTGGGCCGAGTCCCGCGACCACCAGCGGATCATGGACGGCCACTACCCGCGGCGCGACGAGGACAAGGACACCTCGGTGTCGGACTCCTTCCGGCAGTCGGCCGCGAGCTACGCCGGTGACATCAAGAACTCCAAGGACCCGCTGATGAAGCTGGTCAGCGACATCGCGGGCGGCGCGGGCGACCTCGGCGGCCGGGTGATGCGCGGCTTCGGCGGCTTCGCGGGCGGCGGCAGCGGTACCGAGAAGGACGCCTCGGCGGGCAAGGGCACCGGCGCCGGCAGGGACGGCGGGGCCACGGACGGGCCGGGGGACGGCGGGGCGGACGACCAGGGCACCGACGGCCGGGACTGACCGGCTGACCGGCTACACCTTCGGCTGCGCGCTCCTGGCCAGCGTCCCGCACAGTGCCGTGGCGCTGCCGGTGGCGTACGGGTCGGTGCCCGCCGGGCCGCCCGCCCTGGCCGTCTGGCCGGCGAGCAGCGGGCGCAGCCGGCTCACCGAGTCGTCGGAGCAGGTGAGCGGGCCGGCCTGGACGTAGGACACCGCGAGCTGGAGCTGGTGCATGCGCAGGTCGTCCCGGTCGAAGCGGAAGTGCAGTTCGCGCCGGACGGTGAACAGGGACGCCTTGGCCGTGGCGGGGGCGCCGGCCGGCCGGAGGGCGTAGACGAAGGTGTGGTCGGCGATGACCTCCAGGGTGTTCGCGTCGAACTCGGCGGCCTGAAGGGTGCCCTGGACCCGGACGCGCTGGTCGGCGAGGCGGGCCCGGGTCGCGTCGAAGCGGACCAGCCAGCCGGTCGGGGCGTGCCGTCCGTCGGCCATGGGGTGCTCGAAGCTCTGGTCGAACTGGTCGAGCTGGCGCGGGTCGAGCAGGATCCGCACGGGCCGGGTGGCGCCGCCGGTCAGCACGCTCGGATCGAGGGCGGACTCGACCAGGTAGTCCTTGGCGGTGGTCAGGGCGCTGACGACCTGGCTGTCGGAGAAGTGGGCGGTGCGCCGGGAGGCGGGCAGGGTGATGCCGTCGGCGCCGACCCGGAACTGGGCGGCCGGGCTGTCCGCGTACAGCTCCTCGGGGCGGGCGGCGCCGGGCACCGGGGTCTGCGGGGCGAGCGGGATCACGGTCATCCGCAGCGGCTCGGCGGCCTGCGGGGCGGGGGTCTGGTAGGGGTGGCGCACGCCCATGTAGATCGCGGTGCCGAAGGCGATGGCGATCAGCAGGACGAGGACCAGCGCCTGCCGGGACAGTCCGCGCCGCAGGGGTGGCCGGCGGCGTACGGCCGGGCTGTGGTCGGTCATGCGCTCGCGGGCGGAGAACTCCTGGAGGCGGGCAGCACGGACGAACGACTCGTCGAAGACGACGGATCGGTATTCGTCCTCTCCACCGGCGGGAGCGCCCTCGGGTGTCCCCTCCGGTGGGTCTCCAGGCCCGCCCATACCTTCAGAGTAGGTCGCGGGGAGCTTCGGTAAACGCGGCGGTGTGCGACAAGTTCTGACAGGTTCTCACCAGGACGGTCAGGGGGTGCGCGGCACCGCCGAGACCGCCGGCTGGGAGTAGTCGGCCGAGGCCGAGGGGCCGGTGCCGGTGACTTTCTGGCGGCCCTGTTCGAGGCCGGTGGAGGCGGGCGAGGGGAACTGCTCGTCGCGGGCGCCGGACGCGCCGCGGTAGACCGCGGTGAAGGCGAGGGCGACCATGCCGACGCCCATGACGAGGGCGAGGATCCAGGCGACGGGGCGGTGCCAGCGGGTCTGCTTCCCGTACGGCCTGCCGTACGGCCCCGGGCCGTGGCGGCCGTCGAGGAGGTCGGCGTCTTCGAGGTCGTCCAGGTCGCCGTCGTGGCCGAAGTCGCCGTGGTCGTCCGGGCCGAAGCCGTCCTCGTAGTCGTCGGCGCGGGTGCCGCGGGCGTGCGCTCGGCGCGCCTCCGCCTCGGACGCCTCCGCCCGGGCCTGTGCGGCGGCGAGCAGTCTTTCCACGGCGGTCGGCTCGTGGATCACCGCCGCCCGGACGAAGTCCTCGTCGAAGACCACGGAGGCGAACTCTTCGTCCGCGCCCCCGCGGTCACGGTCGTCGTCGGGCTCCCAGCCGTCAGGGAACGGCGTGCCCCCCACGTCCTCCGGCACGGATCCAGAGTAGACCTGGGGGGTCAATTTGGGCAGACGGTATGGAAATTCATCCGCCTGCCGAGACACCCGGTGCGCGGGCGGCCGGACGCGCACCACCCGCCGCACGCCCCGCGCGCCCCCACCGCAGGAGCCCCGGAGTCCCGGGAGCCCTGGAGTCGCGGGAGCCCTGGAGTCGCGGGAGCCCTGAAGTCCCGGGAGCCCTGGAGTCGCGGGAGCCCTGGAGTCCCGGGAGCTGTGGGGCCCAGGGGGGCGGGTCAGCGGCGGATGTGGCCGTCGCCCGTGACGATGTACTTGGTGCTCGTCAGCTCCGGCAGCCCCATCGGGCCCCGGGCGTGCAGCTTCTGCGTGGAGATGCCGATCTCGGCGCCGAAGCCGAACTGGCCGCCGTCGGTGAACCGGGTCGAGGCGTTCACCGCGACCGTGGTGGAGTCGACGAGCTGGGTGAAGCGGCGGGCGGCCTGCTGGGAGGTGGTGACGATGGCCTCGGTGTGGCCGGAACTCCACAGCCGGATGTGGGTGACGGCCCGGTCGAGGGAGTCCACGACGGCGGCGGCGATGTCGTAGGACAGGTACTCGGTGTCCCAGTCCTCGGCGGTGGCCTCCACGACGGTGGCCTTGGAGTCCTTGGCGTAGGCGAGGACGCGCTCGTCGGCGTGCACGGTGACCCCGGCGTCCGCGAGGGCGTCCAGCGCGCGGGGCAGGAACTCGGCGGCGATGTCCTGGTGGACGAGGAGGGTCTCGGCGGAGTTGCAGACGCTGGGCCGCTGGGCCTTGGAGTTGATCAGGATGTCGACGGCCATGTCCAGGTCGGCCTGGGCGTCGACGTAGACGTGGCAGTTGCCGGTGCCGGTCTCGATGACCGGGACGGTGGACTCCTGGACGACCGTGCGGATCAGGGAGGCGCCGCCGCGCGGGATGAGGACGTCGACCAGGCCGCGGGCGCGCATCAGCTCGCGGACCGACTCGCGGCCCTCGCCGGGCACGAGCTGGATCGCGTCGGCGGGCAGCCCGGCCCCGCCCACGGCGTCCCGCAGGACCCGGACGAGGGCGGTGTTCGACTCGTAGGCGGAGGACGAGCCGCGCAGCAGGACCGCGTTGCCGGACTTCAGGCACAGGGCGGCGGCGTCGACGGTCACGTTCGGGCGGGCCTCGTAGATGATGCCGACGACGCCGAGCGGGACGCGGACCTGGCGCAGGTCGATGCCGTTCGGCAGGGTCGAGCCGCGGACGACCTCGCCGACCGGGTCGGGCAGGGCCACCACGTCGCGTACGTCGGAGGCGATGGCGCGGACCCGCTCGGGGGTCAGCGTGAGCCGGTCGACGACGGTCTCGCTGGTGCCGGCCTCGCGGGCCCTGGCGATGTCCTTGGCGTTGGCCGCGACGATCTCGCTCGTACGGACCTCCAGCGCGTCCGCGATCGCCAGCAGCGCGTCGTCCTTCTCGGCACGCGGCAGCGGCGCGAGGTCGGCGGCGGCGGACTTGGCGCGGTAGGCGGCCTGGGTGACCGGGGACATCGAGTCGTACGGCGAGAGCGTGGTCATGAGGGAAGCGTAGTGCGCGCGGCGGGACGGTTCAGCGCTTGTCCCACACCCCGAGACAGGCTCAAAAGGGGTGAACTCCGACGGGGGTGGCGGGCAGCGGCCCGTACCCCTCGGCGATGCGCTGGTGGTAGGTCTCGCGGTCGATGACCTCCAGGCCGACGATCTCCCAGGGCGGGAGCTGGGCGGTCTGCCGGTGCTCGCCCCACAGGCGCAGCGCGACCGCCGCCGCGTCGTGCAGGTCGCGGGCCTCCTCCCAGTAGCGGATCTCCGCGTGGTCGTTGGCGTACCGGCTGGTCAGCAGGAAGGGGTGGTCGTGCGCGAGCTGTTCGAGACCGCGTCTGACCTCGGTCAGCGGGGCCTCGCCGCCCGAGACGCTGAGCGTGACGTGCCACAGCCGGGGCTGCTCGGCGGGCTGCTCGCCCTCGTAGGTGTCACCGGCCGCGACGCTGGTGAGGGCCCGCTCCTCGCCCGCCGCACGGGAGGCGGGACCACCGCGGGACGCCGCCGCCCCAGGGCGCACTCGTCTCACGACGGCCTCCTTTACCCGATGGTCGTACCGAATCCCGGACTCTCCCTGTCACAAAGTTGAGCAGGTGAGAAGCCGTCGTGTGGCGGTTTTACGGAACGTCCCCCGGTGGGGGCGGCGGAATCAGCCGTTTACGTGTGTAGGGGACAGTTGTCCACGGGGGCTCCCCTGGCGGGCGGGGCGGCCGGTTCAGGGGGTGAGCAGGGCGAGGTCGTCGCGGTGGACGACCTCGCGCTCGTAGGCGGGTCCCAGTTCGCGGGCCAGCTCCCGGGTGGAGCGGCCGATGAGCTGGGGGATCTCCTTGGCGTCGAAGTTGACCAGTCCGCGGGCGACGGCCCGGCCGGTGCTGTCGCGCAGTTCTACGGGGTCGCCCGCGGTGAACTCGCCCTCGACGGCGGCGATGCCGGCCGGCAGCAGCGACTTGCGCCCCTCGACGACCGCGCGGACGGCACCGTCGTCGAGGGTGAGCGCGCCCTGCGGGGTGGAGGCGTGCTGGAGCCAGAGCAGCCGGTCGGCGGAGCGTTTGCCGGTGGCGTGGAAGTAGGTGCCGGTGTCCCGGCCGGCGAGGGCGTCGGCGGCGTGGACGGCGCTGGTCAGCACCACCGGGATGCCGGCGGCGGCGGCGATGCCGGCCGCCTCGACCTTGGTGGCCATGCCGCCGGTGCCGACGCCCGCCTTGCCGGCGCCGCCGGTCTCGACGCCGGCGAGGTCGGCCGGGCCGCGGACCTCCGCGATCCGGGAGGTGCCGGGCCTGCTGGGGTCGCCGTCGTAGACGCCGTCCACGTCGGAGAGCAGGACGAGCAGGTCGGCGTGGACGAGGTGGGCGACGAGGGCGGCGAGGCGGTCGTTGTCGCCGAAGCGGATCTCGTCCGTGGCGACGGTGTCGTTCTCGTTGACGACCGGGAGGGCGCCCATCGCGAGGAGCTTGTCGAGGGTGCGCGAGGCGTTGCGGTGGTGGGCGCGGCGGCTGGTGTCGTCGGAGGTGAGGAGCACCTGGCCGACGCGGATGCCGTAGCGGGCGCAGGAGGCGGTGTAGCGGGCCACCAGGAGGCCCTGCCCGACGCTGGCGGCGGCCTGCTGGCGGGCGAGGTCCTTGGGGCGGCGGCGCAGCCCGAGCGGCGCGAGTCCGGCGGCGATGGCTCCGGAGGAGACGAGGACGATCTCCCGGGCGCCGTTGCCGTGCGCCTTGGCGAGGACGTCGACGAGGGCGTCGACCCGGTCCGCGTCGAGGCCGCCGGAGGCGGTGGTGAGCGACGAGGAGCCCACCTTGACGACGATCCTGTGGGCCTCGGCCACGCCGGCCCGCACCGTATTCCTTGCCGCTGACACGCCATCCCCAATGTTCCGACCAGATGTTCCGACCAGCCCGGTGTGTGCAATCTACGCGAGCGGGGCGGTCCGGCGGTTGCCCGTTTCGACGGGCGGACGCGGACGGCCGCGGGACCCCGCCGCCGGGGCGGCTTCCGAGCCCGAGCGGGCCCTCACTCCCGGGGCCGCTTCCGACCCGCTCGGGTGCGCTCCCGACCCCGCTCGGGGCCGCTCCCGACACCGCCCGGGGGCCGCTCCCGGAGGCGCACGCGGGGCCGTTCCCGAGGTGCACGCGGGGCCGCTGGCGGAGGGCCCGGAAGGCCTCTGTTGAGGGCTCGCTCACAGGCTCGAAGGGCAATATGTGCCCTATGCAGTGATTGTTCCCACGGAAGATTGCTAGGCGGGTCTTCAGGTCATACGGTCAGTCGTCGGCCCCTCTGTTGGTGACAGTCCGGCCGCACCCTTCCCGTCCGCTGCATCCCCCTCGCAGGAGCCCAGCCCGTGCCCTCCGCAGGCCTCGCCCCCCGCCGCATCGTGCAGCTCTCCGCGCTGCTCGCGATGCTCGCCTTCCTCACGGCCCAGATCGTCTCAGCGCTGCTGCCGAACGTCCCGGTGTTCGTCGCCGCGAGCGCGGCCGGCCTGCTTCTGGACCTGTATCTGCAGTACCGCGACCCCGGTCTGCTCGCGGTCCTCGGCAAGGTGCGCTTCGACGTCACCGTCCGCCAGCTGCTGCGCGACATGCTGATCATGGTGGGGCTGCTGCGGATCGACGGCATCAACCCGACGCGCGAGCAGGCGCCCCTGCTGATCGCGATATGCGTGCTGTACGCCCTGCACTTCTCCTGCCACGCCCTGTCGGTCCTGGTCCGCCGCACCCGTACGCTGCCGATCGTCACCCGCAACATCGACGCGTCCGCGCTGCGGCTGACCGCCGCGCCGCCGCGCATCCTGGCCCGCCGCCAGGGCCACCGGCTGCTGGCCCTCTCCGTCCCGGCGACGGCCGGCCTGCTGGCCACGGCCGCGACCACGGACGCGCTGTGGGGCGGCATAGGCGAGGGCATCGCCGTCGCGCTGGCCCTCGGCGGCACCCTCTACCTCGGCACCTGGCTGCTTCCCCGGAAGCGCGCCAAGAGCGAGGCGAAGGTCATGGAGTGGGTCGACCAGTGGCTCGCGGAGTACCAGCCGACCGTGGCCATGTACTTCTCCGGCGGCACCACCTCCGCCTACCAGGCGAACATGTGGCTCTCGACGCTCTCGCAGATCGACGCCAAGCCGCTGATCGTGCTGCGTGAGCGTTTCATGGTGCAGAAGATCGACGCGACCGACGTCCCGATCATCTGCTTCCCGAAGGTCTCCACGATGTTCTCGCTGGAGAACTCGACGCTGAAGATGATGCTGCACCCGGCGAACGCCGCGAAGACCTCCCAGGTCCTGCGCATCCCCACCATCAAGCACGCCTTCATCAACCACGGCGAGAGCGACAAGCTGTCCTCCTGCAACCCGTACGCGAAGGCGTACGACGAGGTGTGGGTCGCCGGTCCCGCCGCCCGTGAGCGGTACGCGCTCGCCGAGGTCGGCGTCGAGGACAAGAACATCGTCGAGGTCGGCCGGCCGCAGCTCACGCCGATACGCCGCTACTCCGGCCCGCCGACGGGCCCGTACACCACCGTCCTGTACGCCCCCACCTGGGAGGGCTGGGACGGCAACCCGGGCAACACCTCGGTCGTGCTGGCCGGCGAGAACATCGTGCGCCACCTGCTCGCCGACGAGAAGGTGCGCCTGCTCTACAAGCCGCACCCGATGACCGGCTCCGTCGACCCGCGCGCCGGCGCCGCGAACGAGCGCATCATGGCGATGATCCGCGAGGCCAACACCCGGCGCTCCGGCGACCGCCCCGGCCCGCAGGCCGCCGCCGAACTGGCGCGCCGCACCGCCGAGTTGGACACGCTGACCTCGACCTCCTTCCGGCAGAGCGCGGACGAACTGGAGCGGATGCTGCTCCAGGGCGCGCCGCGCGGCGACCGCGAGGCGCAGATCGCCCGGGCCACGGAGGCCTGGGAGTCCGCCTACTGGGCGTCCTTCCCCGAGTGGGAGCACCAGATCGTCACGGGCCCGCGTCCGGCCATCTTCGCCTGCTTCAACGAGGCCGACCTGCTGATCAGCGACGTCTCCTCGGTCGTCTCGGACTGGCTGTCCAGCGAGAAGCCGTACGCGGTCGCCAACACCTCGGGCATGTCGGAGGCGGCCTTCCGCGCCGGGTTCCCGACGGTGTCCGCGGGCGCGATCCTCACCCCGGCGGCGGACGGCGTCCCGGCTCTGCTGGACGCGGTCCGGCACCCGGAGCGCGACGAGTTCACCGCGGCCCGCGCCGAGCTGAAGGAGCACCTCCTCGGCCCCTCGGACCCGCCGTCGCTGGCCCGCTTCGACGCGGCGATCGCGGACCTGTGCGCGAAGGCGGACGAGCGCCGGGTGCGGATGACCGCCCGGCTCGCCGCGGAGATCCCCACGCAGCGCGGGGCGGCCGAGGACTCCGCCCACGAGTCCGAGCAGGGCCTGGGCGCCGACGCGGACTCCACGGACAGCGAGGACAACGGCGCCGAGGACTCGGTCAACGCGTAGCACGCGACCACTGAGCCGGGCTGAACCGGGCTGAGCCGGGCTGGACTTGAGGAGGGCCGGCGACTCGATACGGGTCGCCGGCCCTCCCGTATACGCACGAGTCGCCGGCCCTCCCGGATACGCACGAGTCGCCGGCTCTGTCGCATACGCACGGGTCGCCGGACCTCTCGCTGTTCGCGGTCGCCCGCACTCCCCCGTCCGGCGCGGGGCGGCACAGCAGTACGGGCCCGGCCTCCGGAGAGGTCGGGCCCGTATCACTGGTCTCGTCTGGTCTCGCCTGGTCTCACCGGGCCCGCCGGTCCCGGGAACGCCCTGGGCTTCCCGGAAGCGGCCCGGAGCCTTCGCGGGCTAGAACGGCTCGAAGTCGTCGTACTCCTTCTCCGACTCGTCCCGCTCGGCCTGCCGGTCCCGGCGGCGCTGGGCGGCGGGGCGCGGAGCCTCGAAGCGGTGGTCCTCGCCGCGGCGGCCCAGCATCTCGGCGCCGGCCATGACGGTGGGCTCCCAGTCGAAGACGACCGCGTTCTCCTCGGGGCCGATCGCGACGCCGTCGCCGGAGCGGGCGCCCGCCTTCATCAGCTTCTCCTCGACACCGAGGCGGGCGAGGCGGTCGGCGAGGTAGCCGACGGCCTCGTCGTTGTTGAAGTCGGTCTGGCGCACCCAGCGTTCGGGCTTCTCGCCGCGCACGCGGAAGAGGCCGTCCTCTTCCTGGGCGACGGTGAACCCGGCGTCGTCGACCGCCTTCGGGCGGATGACGATACGGGTCGCCTCCTCCTTGGGCTTGGCCGCGCGCGACTGCGCGACCAGCTCGGCGAGGGCGAAGGACAGCTCCCGCAGGCCCGTGTGGGCGACCGCGGACACCTCGAAGACGCGGTAGCCGCGCGCCTCCAGGTCGGGGCGCACCATCTCGGCCAGGTCCTTGCCGTCCGGCACGTCGATCTTGTTGAGGACGACCAGACGGGGCCGGTTGCCCAGGCCGCCGTACTGCTTCAGCTCCTCCTCGATGATGTCGAGGTCGGTGACCGGGTCGCGCTCGGACTCCAGGGTGGCCGTGTCCAGGACGTGCACGAGGACGCTGCAGCGCTCGACGTGGCGCAGGAACTCGAGGCCGAGGCCCTTGCCCTGGCTGGCGCCGGGGATGAGGCCGGGGACGTCGGCGATGGTGTAGACGGTCTCGCCGGCGGTCACCACGCCCAGGTTCGGGACGAGGGTGGTGAAGGGGTAGTCCGCGATCTTCGGCTTGGCGGCGGACAGGACGGAGATGAGCGAGGACTTGCCGGCGCTCGGGTAGCCGACGAGGGCCACGTCGGCGACGGTCTTCAGCTCCAGGACGATGTCCTGGAGGCCGCCGGGCACGCCGAGCAGCGCGAAGCCGGGCGCCTTACGGCGGGCCGAGGCCAGCGCCGCGTTGCCGAGTCCGCCCCGGCCGCCCTCGGCGGCGACGAAGGAGGTGCCGTGTCCGACGAGGTCGGCGAGGACGTTGCCCTCGGTGTCGAGGACGACGGTGCCGTCCGGCACGGGCAGGATCAGGTCCTGGCCGTCCTTGCCGGAGCGGTTGCCGCCCTCGCCGGGCTTGCCGTTGGTCGCCTTGCGGTGGGGCGAGTGGTGGTAGTCGAGCAGCGTGGTGACGGACTGGTCGACGACCAGGATCACGTCACCGCCACGGCCGCCGTTGCCGCCGTCCGGGCCGCCGAGCGGCTTGAACTTCTCCCGGTGTACGGAGGCACAGCCGTGACCTCCGCTACCCGCGGCGACGTGCAGCTCGACGCGGTCCACGAAGGTGGTCATGTGGGGTGCCTCCAGCACTTCGGTACTGCTTGTACGTACGGAATGTCTCTTACGTAACACGCGAAAGGCGGACCCGCTTCCCGTGGGGGAAGTGAGGTCCGCCTCGCGAAGAACTCTGTTCTGCGGAGCCTGGGCCCCGAGGCCTGCGATCCGCCCGCGGGGGACGGATCAGCCTCGACGGGACTGGATCAGGCGACCGGAACGATGTTCACGACCTTGCGGCCGCGGTGCGTGCCGAACTCGACCGCACCGGCGTCCAGCGCGAACAGCGTGTCGTCCTTGCCACGGCCGACACCGGTGCCGGGGTGGAAGTGGGTGCCACGCTGGCGGACCAGGATCTCACCGGCGTTGACGGTCTGACCGCCGAAGCGCTTCACACCGAGCCGCTGAGCGTTGGAGTCGCGACCGTTCCGAGTGGACGATGCGCCCTTCTTGTGTGCCATGTCTCAGTCCCTACCCTTACTTCGCAGCCGCGGGGATCTCAGTGACCTTGATCGCCGTGTACTGCTGGCGGTGGCCCTGACGACGGCGGTAGCCGGTCTTGTTCTTGTAGCGAAGGATGTCGATCTTGACGCCCTTGTGGTGGTCCACGACCTCGGCCTGGACCTTGATGCCGGCCAGGACCCACGGGTCGCTCGTCACGGCTTCACCGTCGACAACGAGCAGGGTCGAGAGCTCGACCGTGTCGCCAACCTTGGCAGTGGAAATCTTGTCAACCTCAACGATGTCGCCGACAGCAACCTTGTGCTGGCGACCACCGCTGCGCACGATGGCGTACACGCGGATCTCTCTCTCGCTCGAAACGGGACCCCGCAGTCCAGCCGCCGGCTCACGCCAGCGGCCTCTCCCGGAGCACGAGACACCGGGAGGAAGAGGTTTACGGGGGTGTGGCGCGTCAGGGGACACGCCGACGGTCAAGGTTACGGGGCCACGGCCGAAAGGGTCAAACCAGCTCGGGCCCCGCGGGTGTGCGGACGGTCACTCCCGCCGTCCCGGGCCCCTGTACGAGCGGGCCCGGGACGTGCGGCGGGGTGTCGGTCCTCGTCGGCCGAGGCGCTGAATCAGTCCTCGTCGGCCGAGGCGCTGAATCAGTCCTCCTCCGCCGAGGCGCTGAATCAGTCCTCGTCGGCCGAGGCGGTGACGGCGGGCGCGGACTGCTCCGCGGCCACCGTTTTCTTCGCGGCGGACTTGGCGGCCGTCTTCTTGGCGGTCGCCTTCTTGGCCGTGGTGGTCTTCTTCGCGGCCGTCTTCTTGGCCGCCGCCGTCTTCTTGGCAGGGGCCTTCTTCGCGGGCGCCTTCTTGGCCGTCTTGCGCGCGGCCGTCTTCTTGGCGGCGGGCTCCTCGGCGTCGGCCTCGGGGGCCTGCGTCGCGGCGGGCTCGGCGGACTCGGCTGCGGGCTCGGCGGCCGGCTCCGCGGCGGCCGACGGGACGACCGTGACGGCCGCCTCCTCGGACGCGGTGGGCGCGGTCGCCTTGCGCACGGCGCGGCGGCGCGGACGGGCCGGAGCGGTCGTCCCGTCGGCCGCCGCGGAGCCGGCCGC